>DAOTZR010000164.1:0-6407 GCA_034434315.1 Anaerolineae bacterium | reverse complement strand
CAGGGTGGGTGTATCGGTTGGCCGCGGCGTCGGGGGCGCGCCGCGGGTGGGGGTTGGCATCAGCGTGGGCAAAGGCTCAGGCGGAAAAGGGTTCAATGGCGTGTAAGGATTGAGGCCGATCATGACCATGACAATGATCGCCACACCGGTCAAAAGCAGCATGAGCACTGTCAGTAAATTGAAAATGCGATTCAGCATCCCGGCCTCCTTATAAAGAAAAACGAATATAGCATGCTATCAGGGAGTGGGCGTGACCAACCGTTGAATGTCGGCCTGAGCCCATAGACCGGCCAGCCAGTCACGCAGGGCTTTATCTTGCAAAAGCACCTGATGCTCGGGGCTTACCTCACGTTCACCCTTATCCAGGACCTGAATGATGTGATACCCCAGAGCACTCTGAACCACCGCACTCAACGCCCCTATGTCCAACGCAAAAGCAGCCTGTTCGACTTCAGGCACACTCAGCACCCCGCGCGGGAAATACCCCAAATCCCCCCCATTCAGACGGGTGTTCACATCCAGAGACACCTGCATGGCCAGTTGGGCAAAATCTGCCCCGGCCTGGAGCTGAGCCAGAACCTGCTCGGCGTCCGCCTGGGTGGCTACCAGAATGTGCCGGGCGCGGACATGCTCAG
The DNA here is from genome assembly GCA_034434315.1 of Anaerolineae bacterium. GTDB lineage: Bacteria > Chloroflexota > Anaerolineae > B4-G1 > SLSP01 > DAOTZR01. Next base: position 5,772 of record DAOTZR010000164.1, on the reverse strand, counting down.
CGCGCGCGGGGACAGCGTTAACGACCTGAGTGGCCATTTTGGAGATGAGCATCTGCCGTTTAAGCTCGATGCGCAGGCTTTCCTGCGTCAAACCCTCCTGCGCCAGGCGCTGGGCCAGCACATCGGCTCCCAGTTCGGCCTCCAGCGCTTGGACCGCGGCGGTGACTTCGTCATCGCTCACGCTCACCCCCGCCTGAGCCGCGGCTTGTTCAATCAGCACCTGTTCGATCATCTGATCCAGAATCCAGCTTCGCGCCTCGACCAATTGCTGCTGGCCTTCGGACGTGCTGGTATCCACCCCTTGCGCCAGTAAACTGGCCTCATAACTGGCCACTTGACGTTCATAATCCACCAGCAAGATCGGCGTGCCGTTGACCAGCGCCGCCATGGGTTCCGGGGTCGGCGTCGGGCTATTGATGGGCGTAGGGGGTTCCAGCGTTGCTGTAGCGGTTGGGGCTGGTGATGACACAGTTGGCTTGCAGCCACTCACCAGCAGCACCAGGCCCATCAAAAACAATCCGTAACGTTTCATGTAAATCCTCCATCATGACGACATCCTGCTATTCAGATTATAGACACAGGTGACAGTTTGTCCAATTGGATTAAGGCTCAACGCAACCGGCGGTTGATGTGGTGCGAGATTGATCCTGCGCAAAAAAACAGGACAAATTTTGTGCTATGGCCCGGAAAAATTCAGAACACAGATGAACACGGATCGGACAGATATTCACGGATGGGTTACATAGCTGTGAGTATCCGTCCCATCCGTGCCAATCCGTGTCCCACGACTTACTGGCCCGGAAAAACGCAAGCGGCGCATCGGACGGATGCGCCGCTCTTAAAGCCTTCAAAGGCGGGAGACCCCCTACTGCTCTGCCTCCACCCAACGTTGTGCCAGCCAGGGCAGGATGAGCCATTGCACCAGCGCCGCGGGGACGCCCGGCAGGAGACTGGCCTGCACCAGTTCCAGCGTGATCACCTTACCCAGCACCAGCGTTATTCCCAGATAGGCCAGGCGGCCCGCCAGCAGCGCCACACCCAGCGCCGCCCAGGCGTTCCAGCGCGCCTTTTCACGCAACCAGCCGGCGACCAACCCGTAGACCGCCAGCTCCACCGTCATAGCGGGCAACAGTGCCGGCCCCGGTCGTCCCGAAAGCACAAACCCCGCCATCGGCGCCAGTGCTCCCACCAGCCCTCCGCCGATCCAGCCGTACACCAACCCGGCCACCAACACCGGCCAATGCATCGGCAGCAGATACAGCACCGGCAATCCCCAACGGTGTGCCAGAGCCGGCAAAAGCACAGCCGCGCCGATGAGCAGGGCCTGAAAAGCCAGCGAGCGCCAGCGCAAGGCCGGCAAGGTAAGCCTGTTTTCCATGGTTCCGATCTTAAATGTCATTGCACCCTCCTGAAGTTCGATGAAATTCTCACCCACCGCAGTTATGGCAGTCTCGCGGATTCGCGGCCCGCGCCCTCATGCATGGCCCAGGGCCTGCCGTCCACGTTCAGTGATTTGCCAGGTCCGCTGCGACTGAATCCCGCTGCAATGCTGCGCCAGGGCACACCCATCGCACCCACCCCCGCAGCGCACACCTACCTTCAAATACCCCAGCCGGGTTAACTCATCCATGATCGCATGGACCATTTCCGGCGAAATCTGGAGCTGCTCCGCTACCTCATGCAGCGCCAGCGTCTCCCTATCGTGCAACAACTGTAAAACCTGCCTCAACATCGCCCATTCCCATCCTTTTCTACCGCGTGATCAGATAAATCGCCACGAGCACCAGCGCCATCCCCAGGCCATTCAACAGCGTTGGAATCTCTCCCAGCACCCAGGCCCCCAGCAGAGCACCACTCACCGGCTCCAGGAGCGCCACCACACTCACCACCTGGGTCGAAACGCGCCACTTCAGCCCCTGGAAATACAAGGCATACCCCATCCCTAACGAAATCGTCCCCAGGCCCAGCAGTAACGGCCAGTATCGGACCACAAGCTCCCACGGCGTGCGCAAGCCCCAGGGAGTCAGCAACAACGCCGCTATCCCCGTGCTCCACCAGGTCTGCGTGAGCGCCTCGACCTCGCCCCGCAACCTCCCGCCGAGCAGTAAGGCTGCGGCAAAGGCCATCCCGGATCCCACCCCGGCCCACAAACCGATACCGGCTCCGGCCTGCCCGCCCTGCTCCAACACGCCCGAAATCAGCACCAGCCCCATCAACGCCAGGGCCAGGCCCGTACTGCGATACCGTGGAACCGCCTCATGGAGCAGCCGCGGTCCCAGGAAGGCCACGTACAACGGCGCCGTATTGACCAGCAGCGCCGCATTGGCCACCGTCGTATGCTGGATGGCGAACACATACAGCAACGCCGCCCCGCTAATCGCCAATCCCAGACCGACCAGGTAAGGCACAGCCGCGCGATACCTGCCGGGATGCAGTGTCTGCTGATGCCAGGGCAACATCAACGAAAAGAAGACGAAAGCCCCCAAAGCCCGGAAAAAAGCGATACTCAAAACAGGCAAAGCGCCGAGAGCGCGCGTAAACACCACCGTCGTACTGAAAGCCAGAGCTCCGGCGGCAACCAGAGCTACACCCCAACCCGGCGTCCTGCCTTCCGCCTTACCTCGCCATGTATTCACCTGCCGGCCTCCCAGAGGATGCTATCGGGGTTGAGTTTACCACAATTGCGCGACCTGATAAATCAGCACCCCAGCCCCCAGGGAAAGCACCAGGTAGAGGAGCACCACCCCCAACGTAGCGCGCCAGCTCGCCAACTCCCGTTGCAAACTCGCCACCGTCGCAACACAAGGAATGAACACCATCTGCGCCACCAGATAACCGACCGCTGCCGCCGGCGTCAGCAACGTCCGCAGCACCCCCAGGTCCCCGTAAATGACCCCCAGCGTAGCCAGCGTGTTTTCCTTAGCGATAAAACTACTGAACAACGCCATCAACAACGGCCAGGAAATACCCATCAAGCGGGCCACCGGCTCCAAAGCCTGCCCCAACTGCGCCAGATAACTGGTAAGCGGATCGCCGTTGGGAAAATAGCTCAAAGCCGCCATGAACACAGACACGGCCAGAATCACCGTAGAGGCCTTTTGCACAAACGCGCGCACATTGTGCCACACATAGAGCGCCACTGTGCGCAAATTGGGCGCATGATACAGCGGCATCTCCATGACAAAAGCCACCTGCTCCCCCTTGAAAAGCGTATGGTGGAAAACCAGCCCCAGCCCAAACAGCAAAACCAGATTAAACACCACCAATCCCACCATGGCCCACACCGCAGCCGTGCCGAAGAAAAGCGGAGTCAGAGTCGTCAGCACGGCCAGACGTGCTGCGCAGGGCACCAGAGGCACCAGAATCAGCGTGAGCCAACGCCCAGGACGCGACTCGATGATGCGCGTTCCCAACACCGCCGGCACATTACAGCCGAACCCCAGCAGCAGCGGCATGAAACTCTTCCCGTGCAGTCCCAGAGCATGCATCATCGAATCCATCAAATAAGCGATGCGGGCCATATACCCCGTGTCTTCCAGCAAGGCCAGCAGGATGTAGAAGATCGCCAGCAGCGGCAAAAACGTGATCACCATCCCGGCCCCGCCCAACACCCCCTGGATAAGCAGCGCGCGGATCCAGCCTGGCGCGGGAGCCAACAGGGCTTCGGCCTGAATCCCCAGCCAATTCATACCATCGGCCAGGAGCGCTTGCACCGGCAGGGCCAGGCGATACGTCAACCAGAAAGCCACCCCCAAAATGCCCAACAAACTCAAACTGCCCCACACCGGATGGGTGAAAACCGCATCCAACCGGCGCGTCCAGCTAATCTGCCCGGCTTCAGGCTGTACCACTGCCGCCCGCACCATTCGCGCCACCCAGGCATAGCGCGCGCCGACAATATCCAGCAGCGCGTCCTCATGCTTATGCAACAAAGCCTGCAGCGCCTGCCAGGACGCTTCGGGCATACGTGTCTGCAACAGCTCCAGCAAAGCCGCATCCCCCTCCAACACTTTCAGCGCGGCCCAGGGCTGCGGGTAATTTGTCGGCACATAAGGGCTGATGAGGGCCTCGACCTGATCCAGGATTTCCGCGTGAGCGGGAAGGATCACCGGGCGCTGCGGGGTATAGGACAGCGCGCCGCATGCCATCTGCGCCACCGTCGAGCGCAGCGTTTCGATGCCGCGCCCTCGTCCAGCCGCCATGGGTACCACCGGAATCCCTAGTGCGGCTTCCAACACATGCGGCTCAATCTGCAGCCCTTCCCCTTCCGCCACATCCATCATATTCAACGCCAGCACGACCGGCGCCGGTAGAAGCAACAACTCCGCCACCAGATACAGACTGCGCTCCAGATTAGCCGCATCCACCACAGCAATCACGACATCAGGGTGCTCGTTGAGTATAAAATCGCGGGCAATCCGCTCCTCTTCCGAGTTGGACGTCAAACTATAGGTTCCTGGCAGATCCACCAGGATATAATCCGTTCCTTCATAGGACCACACCCCGCGTTTCTGCTCTACGGTTTTACCTGGCCAGTTCCCCACATGTTGATTCATGCCGGTGAGCGCGTTAAAAACTGTGGTCTTGCCCACATTCGGCTGTCCGGCCAGAGCGATGAGGGGTGTAGCCGACCGCACCGGCAAGGGCCGTGACTTGCCTGGGAGACTATGACATTCGCTCATGCGCCCTCCAGGGGGACCAGAACGATATGCGCTGCTTCACCGCGTCCCAGAGCGACCTGCGCCCCCCGCACCTCCACAATTAACGGCCCATGGCCGTGATTGCGCACCATCTCCACCTGGACACCCGGCGTGAACCCCAACGTCGCCAGCCGACTGACCACCCCATGGCCACCATGGAGACCGGTCACCAGACCTTTCTGGCCTGTCTTCAACTGTTCGAGAGACATCATAACTCTGCTAACCCTCCGATAAACAAGATTGATGGGCATAAACCGCTGGAGAAATGTGCAAACAGCGGGCAAAAGCCAAAGGCAAGGTCAACTCCTGCACACCCACACGGATGCGCAGCTCCTGAGATCCGCGCTCCTGAACGCTAAAGATAGCCCCCAGGCCAATGTGCCATTGTCCAAGCCAGCGCAGCACATCGGGCAGCTCCGGTTCTACCGCCAGCAACATCACCTCTGCCCCAGGTTCTACTTCAGCCAGAGTCTGTTGCGGGCGCTGATCCTGGTACGGCGGAATCGGTCCGCCATGGGGACACCGTTCCGGTTCGCCCATCAGCCGGGCCAGGCGTTCGGTGACCTCTTCCGGGGCGGCGTGCTCCAGATGGCCGGCAACCTCATGCGCCTCATCCCAGGGCAATTCCAACCAATCCGTGAGGAAACGCTCCCAAAGGCGATGGCGGCGAATCACCCCCTGGGCCAGCGCCTCACCCATTTCCGTCAGCAACACCCCGCGATAAGGATGATAGGTAAGCAAACCCTGGGCAGTCAACTTCTGCACCATCTCATGCACAGCCATGGCCGAAAAATGCAAGCGTTCCTGCAACGCCGCCAGAGGAACCGGAATGTCCGGTCCCAGGCGCAACCGGTAAATCGCCCCCAGATAATCTTCTGCCGCCGCTTTGACCATCACTCACCCCTAAAGAATCTTAAGGTGTACCTTAAAACAGATTATAATGGGTTGCGATGGTAAGTCAAGGGTTAGAACAGGGGGGTTGGACGTGAGTTCGGACATAGTCAGGTAGATGCAAAGACGATAGCTTGGAACAAGGCATAGGCAGCCTCAGTAATCTGAAGCCACTGCGCCG
>DAOTZR010000163.1:0-13452 GCA_034434315.1 Anaerolineae bacterium | reverse complement strand
CTGGCCCAGCTTTCGCGCCGCTTCCAGGCCAGCACCAGACCGGGGACCAGGAACCAGATCACATAACGGTCGAAGGTAAAGAAGAAAAAGACATGGGGATGCCAGGGCACATCATTGATGATCCACAGCAGGGGCTGATACCAGGGATAAGCTGCGTGCATCACGGCACTGCTGTGCGTGTAAGCTATGTGGAAAGTCAGCATGGCCTTTAGACGCGCAAGCGGCGCGGTCCACAGGCTGGGGGTGAGGAGCCAGAAGGTCCCCAAAGCCAGCGCGATGTAGCCCGCCAGCCGACGCCGTTCCCAGGGACGCTGTTCCCACAGCAACACCGCCAGCGCCGGCAACACCACCAGATACGTCAGTTTGCCGGCAGCCGTCGCCCCCAACGCCACAGCCGACACCCACCAGGCGCGCCGATCGCCCTGACGGGCCCGGCGCAAAGCCAGCACCGCGAGCAGCGCCGTGAACTGAGGCAGCGCTTCCAGATAAGCCTCGGCGGTATACTTGATGGTCATCGAATGCAGGGCCAGGAAAAGCCCGGCGATAGGATCGAAAAGCGCCGCCAGAGCTACCGTGAGCGTACCGAAGAACACCGAAAGTGCGCGGGCTGCGTAAAGCTGATACAGGGCATCGTAGCGCACCGGCAGCACCAGATACCCCAGGCTATAAAGGAGCTTGACCAGCGGGGGGTGTTCAGGATTTTCGGGACTGTTGATGATGCCCTGCAGGCCACCCGCGCGTAAGGCCTGAGCATAGGCGCTTGCGGCGCGCAGATAAACTGGCTCATCCGCATCTACGGGCAAAAGCCAGGCCGCCCAGGCCCGCACCAGCAACCCTGCCAGCACAATCAGCACGAACGTGATGTGCTGTCGGCGAACCTGGTGCGAGCCAGAGGCGACCGTCATGCCAGGCCTCCGGAATTAGAGGCTAAACACGGCTCCGCTCAGGGGCGGTAGTGTGACCAGCGTTGCCTGGGGGGAAGGGGTAACCGTGCTGCCCGCATCCGTCGCCAGGCGCAGGTACGCACCGGCGGGGAGGTTTACGCTGCGCGCCTCCTGACCCAGATTCAGCGCCGTGATCAGGCCAGTACCGACGCCTTCACGGGCGTACACCAACACCTCCGCATCCGCCTGCAAAGTCCGGCGCTGCCCGTGACGCAGAGCTGGTTCATCCCGCCGCAGAGCGATCAGCGCGCGATAGAAGGCCAGCAGCTCGCCATCCTGCTCAGCGCCCCAGAGCATGGGCAGGCGCGCTTCGTGGGGGAAGCCCAGATTCCCCTGCCGCACATCTCGCTCTTGAGAAAGCCCGACTTCGGTGCCATAGTAGATGAGGGGCGGTCCGCTCAAACTGAACTGGCACAGGGCCGCCAGCTTGAGCCGGCGCTGATCCCCCTCGCAGGCCCACAGGAAGCGGTTCATATCGTGATTATCCAGGAACGAGGGGCGGGAAAAATCGGTGGGGAAGAAGGCCTCATGGCGTTCGAGGAAACTGGCAAACCGCGCCGCTGTCCACCGGCCAAAGGCAAAGGTCTGGCGCAGCGCCTCCAGCAGTAAGAAATCCAGGCTGCCATCCAGGCCGCCGTAGAAGGCCAGTTGCGCATCAGGCGGATCCACAACCTCGCCGAAAGTCCAGCAATCAGGACGCGCCGCGCGCGTCACCCGGCGAAAATCGGCCCAGAAGTCCGGGGTAGGGCCGATGGCATAATCCAGCCGATAGCCATCCACGCCGAACTCCAGCCAGTAACGGGCCGCATCCAGCATGTGCGCCCGTGCCTGGGAATTGAGCAGGTTGAGCTGGGGCAGCTCCTTGACGCCGAAGAAGGTCGCATAAGCATCGGGCCAGTGTGTGAAAGTGAACCAGTCGCGGTAGGGGCTTTCCGGGTCGCTCTTAGCTGAGACAAACAGAGGATGCTGGTTGGAAATGTGGTTGGGGACGAAATCCAGCACCACACGCAACCCGGCGGCATGGGCCGCATCCAGCAGCGCGCGAAAATCCGCCAGCGTGCCCAGGCGCGGCTCAATGCTGAACAAATCGGTGACGTCGTAGCCGTGATGGGAGGGACTGGCGAAAATGGGGCTCAGATACAGGGTGTTCACGCCTAGCTCTGTAAGATAGTCCAGCTTTTCCAGGATGCCCCGCAAGGTCCCCCCGTAAAAACCGCTGGGATCGGGCGGCGTATTCCAACTGCGCCCCGCGCCGGGATAGAAGCGATCCACAAAAATGTGGTACACGATAGCATCGCGCGCCCACGCGGGCAAGGGGTCGTCATCCACATACATGCCGAAGCACGTCCCCGCATCGGCCCAGTGCTCGGTACCGTCTGGCGTGACCACACTCAGGCGATAGCGGACGACCGTGCCGGCAGCTTGTGCGGGAATCATCCCCGTGTAATACCGCAGGTAGCCCCACATCAGGGTGTGCCATTCGCTTGGTCCCGGTTGTAATGGAACTGCGTAGCCCCGGGTGGCCTGGCCTTGACGGCCTCCCGGCTCGCTGCCATCCTGAGTCCAGTAAAGCCAGGCTGTCTGGACAGGAATATCGGGCCCAACAGAGAGCGTCACCTGGATCGGTTCGCCAGGGCGAGGATCCAGAGGCACACGACGGTGGGCGTGCGTAACGCCCGCCCACCGTTCGCGACTATGTGCCAGACGCAATTCATCTGTGGCCAGGGTGCCAAAGATGAAATCGTCCATTACCCCTTAACACCTCCGACGGTCAGCCCGGATTCGAAGGAGCGCTGGGTCAGCAGGAACACGATCAACGTGGGGATGATGACGATGGTCGCACCCGCAGCGAAGTACCCCCAGGGGACACTCATGCTGTTAGCCAGGCGGTAGAGCGCTGGGACTGCCAGCTTCATGGGCTCTGGCGAGGGCACCAGGACCGAGGCGAAGATAAAGTCACCCCACCCGGCCAGGAAGGAGAGCAGGGCCGTGACGGCCAGCGCCGGTCTAGCCAGTGGCAAGGCCACATAGGCAAAGGCCTGGATAGGACCGCACCCATCCAGCATGGCCGCCTCTTCCAGGTCAATGGGGATGGTGTCAAAGTAGCCCTTCAGGTTCCAGGTACAAAAGACCAGGCTGCCGGTGGTGTAGGCCAGCACCAGACCCAGGTGCTTTCCGTACAGGCCCAGCGCCGTCAAAACCTGGGCAATGGCGACCAGCGAGAGCACGCCAGGGAAGGTCTGAATCGCCAGCAGGAAGATCAGGAAGAACTCTCGACCCTTGAACCGGAAGCGCGAAACCGCAAAGGCCCCAAAGGTCGAAACGATGAGCGAGCCTACCGTCGTCAGGCTGGCGACGTACAGGCTGTTCTTGATCCAGATAAGGAAGGGCTGGTCGAAGAGCATCACCCGATAGTTCTCAAAACTCCACTCAGTCGGCAGGAACATGCCCAGGAAGTTAAGGGTGTACAGACGTTGCCCCAGACGGCCCGAAGCCAGAATGGCGAACCAGATGGGATAGAAGGCGAACAGGGCCGCCAGAATCAGAATGACGTACTGTAAAGCCAGAATGGAAGTTTTAGGTTTCCGGTTCATTCGTAGGCTCCTTTCGTCATGCGAGTGTAGCGCAGGCTCCAGAGGGTCGTCGCGAACAGGAAAATGAAGATGATAACGGCGAAGGCGGTGGCTTTACCGTAGTCCTGGAGCTGGTAAATTTGGCGGTAAGCATAGACCATGACGAATTCCGTGGCGCCGGGGCGCAGGGCCGAGGTCTGAGGCCCACCGCCCGTGATGGCGTAGGCGGTTCCGAACATCTGGAAAGCCGAAATCGAGGTCAGCACGGTTGCGGGCAGGACCGCCGGACGAATGAGGGGCAGGGTGATGTTGGTGAGCTGTTGCCACCAGGTAGCCCCGTCAATTTCCGCTGCCTCGTACATGTCCACCGAAATAGATTGCAAAGCCCCCAGAATCGAAACCATGAAGAAGGGGTAGGAGAAATAAATATCGGCAATGACGATGGCGGCAAAGGCGGTGGTCGGATTGTTCAACCAGCTAATCGGCTTGTAACCGGCAATCAGCGCACCCAAAACCTGGTTAATGACGCCCTGCTCGCGGAAGATGAACTGCCAGATCAAGGCAACCAGGATGGCCACCGATGAGGCAGCCCAGGGCAGGAAGAGCACCACCCGGAAAAAGGTACGCCCTGGCAGATGCTTGGAGTTGAGGATGAGCGCCAGAATCAGACCCAGCACGAACGTGATGGGAACGCGGGCCACGACAAACAGGAGCGTGCGGAAGATAACGAAGAGGAAATCGCCCGTCTCCATCAAGTAGGTGAAGGCAGCGACAAACTTCAGCAACCAGCCCAAAATAATAGTGGCCCCGATGCCGATCAGCCACAAGGCCCCTGAAGACAGCGGACGGTTTCCCTGCTTTTCGTAGCGGGCGTTGAGCCGGGCCACCACAATCAAAGGCACAAATGTGAGGAGCAACCTCAACAAAGCCAGGATGCTATCCGGCGTGAAAAGCTTGCCGATCAGTGTAGCGTAGTTTTTGTAAATGGGCTCCTGGAGCCGGTAAGGCTCGCCCAGCCCCTTAGGAGCATTCTCCCGGAACATGGGCCAGCACAAGGGGTCCAGGATACCGTTTAACCCTGCTTCGCAGTCGGGATTGGGGTGGAATTTGTTACGGTTGGTGAAAGAAACGTAAGTGTTCAGAAGGATGGGGTAGACGTTGAACACCAACACGCCCAGGAGGGTGGGAAGCAGGAAGAGGAGCACGACCAGATTTTTGCGACGGCCTGACCATCCAGCCATGGGGAGCCCTCCATAAGTTCAAGTTTGTAGATGAGGCGTCAGCGTGACGCCTGAAGCGTGAGATTTAAATAAAGGGGGGAGATGTAGAATCTCCCCCCTCTTGCAACCGAACTTTACTTCATCTGGGAGATGGCGTCTTCCAGGGCCTTCTGGGCGTCCTTCATGGCGTCAGCTGGAGCCTGAGCGCCGGTCCAGATGGCCTGGGAAGCGGTACCCACCGGACCCCACTGAGCGGAAGAGTAGGGGGAGGGGGACATCGGGATACCGAGATTCAGGGACTTGCCGAAGCCCACAACGGTCTTGAGCTGAGCGACCTCAGGATCGTTCAGAGCTCCGGTCGGAGCCGGGATCGTCTTGTTGACCAGGGCCAGCTTCTTCTGCACCTCGGCACTGGTGAAGTACTTCATCACGTCGAGGACCAACTCGGTCTTGCCGCGGTCCACCGCGTTCTTGGTCATCATCAGGGTCTTGATGCCGACGAAGGGGCGACCCATGGCGATGATACCGTAGTCAACGCCAGCTTCCTCGATACCGGCGATCGCCCACGGACCGGTCCACCACATGCCGACCTTGCCTTCCTTCAGCGCGGCCATGCAGATGTCGTAGCTGTTCTCGTTCAGGGAGACTTCCTTGAGCTTGAGCAGCCACTCGCCAGCGGCGACCATTTCGGGGGTGTTCAGGTAACCGTTACCGTTTTCATCCACATAGGCCGGGACACCGAAACCGAAGTAAATCGGGGCCATGTGATAGGCATCGTTGCCGCCGAAGGCCTGGTTGCAGATCAGGGCCTTGCCGGTGTCGGCGTAGAACTTCTGAGCCTTGGCCAGCAGATCATCGAAGTTCAAAGGATCGGTCGGCAGGTACTCGTCCGTCACCACGGCCTTGTTGTAGACCAGGGCGATACCTTCCTGGCTTTCGGGCAGGGCCCAGATGTGATCCTTCCACATCACACCCGCGACCGCAGCCGGCTCGTAGGTGCTCTGGAGGAATTCCTTGGTGATGCCGTACTCATCGAGAGCGACGATATTGCCGTTGAGCGCCTGCTCACCGATCTTGTCGTTCGCCCAACCGATGATATCGGGACCCTCACCCGCCGGAATAGCGACGTTCAGCGCGCTCGCCACATCTTCGGGCTTGTCCAGGTTGATGGTCACACCGGGGTGCGCCGCTTCGTAGTCCTTGAAAGCCTGGGTAATGGCCTCAAGGTACTTGCCGTCCCACTGATGCCAGATGGTGATGACAACCGGCTCAGCGGTAGGCTGTTCAGTGGGCTGTTCAGTGGGCTGTTCAGTGGGCTGTTCAGTGGGTTTTTCGGTGGGCTGCTCGGTCGGAGCGGCCGTGGGGGTGGTGGTCGGCTTGCACGCAGTCAGCAGCAGGCCTGCCACCAGAATCAAGGACACGAACACAAACCAGCGATTCTTCATACTCTCCTCCTCTTTGAAAGAGATTGAATTGAATTGGCTTCAGAAGCCTGAAAACCTAACAAATATTAACATTGCTCCAGGGATTTGTCAATAGTTTGGGCTGTTTGCAAAACGCTTGGCATCGTGCAAATTTGAAAATTGGTGACAAGTCAACAAACCTGGCCCGACTTTCAGGGCTGTGAACCGAACGTGTCCTGGTAACTGACCCTGCTTTTTCAGGATCATGCGTCGTCTTTCTCTCCCGAAACGTAACTGCCTACCGCCTGGTTAAATTAAATTTTGCTGTTTCAACACGAATCGTTCTGGATGCTTGCAGGCGCTGACTTTGGCCCTCATCTTACCCCCTTGCCCCCGCTCTCCAAATTTGGGAGAGGAGGTACTAAGCATGGGATTTGCAGGCGGCTTTGCTGCCCGCAAATCCCATCTTTAAAGCCCTCGCTTTCTCCTTCTGAGGCTATGCATTACCCACATTACGTTGCAGAGACATATCCGTAGGACAAAACTGCCCGCAGTTGTCCTACGGTGACGGAAGGACCCCTTGGTTCCCCCGTAATGAAGTTTTAAAATTTAATCGGGTAACAAGGCGCGGCGTCACGTGACGGGCAACCGGAGTCCGAAGCCATCCAGTCCCCCTGGGGCCCAGCACGCCGGTTTCTCGGTTGGCGTAGGCCGCAGGCCCAGGCGGCGATTTCAATCGTCGACACCTACCTGGTCGCACAGGCCAATGTCGCCGATTAAAAGGGTACGGCAGGTCGTATCCCTACAACCGGGGCGCCTGCGGCGTAGGCCGACCGTTGGCCGCAGGCCCAACGAGAAATCCCCAGTTCCCGCGCTACCTGGGCTATCGGCTTACCGCTGGTTACACTCAACCGTACGGCTTCGCGTTTAAATTCTGCTGTGTCTTGGCGGCGTTTTTCCATAGGATTCCTCTTTGACACAGTATGCCTTATCTCTGGCTTCCTGTCCATTGGAGACAAGGTCAGGAACACTGAAAATCCTGGGATTCGTTTTTGCCTGCGTCTCATCCATCCTGCACTGCAATAGCATCCGGTGATACAGGGCTGAGCACCTTACTCAAAGGCGCTGAAAATCGGGGCATGGAGTAATTTGACAGGCTTTGAATAGGATGTATACTGTATTTAAAGTTTACTTGAATGGTAAACTTTAAGGTTTCCAGGTCTGGGGCCTGGCGCCAGGATCTGCTGCTGACCACCCTGGTTAGCATGAAGCATAGAAAATTCACACAGAGATCATCGAAAATCTCTCTGTGTGCTCACACCCTATCCGGGAGATTGCCAGTGCGAATCAGTCGAGAAACGGATTACGCTATACGGGTGCTCCTGGCTCTGGCGCGCCAGGGGCATGGGGTGCGCCAGACGACCGGCGCCATTCGAGAAGTGATGGCGATCCCTCCTTTGATGGCTCCGCGGGTGGTGGCGCGCCTGGCTCAGCTCGGCTTGATTACCAGCATACCTGGACGAGGGGGAGGCATCGAACTGACCCGTGCACCCGAAACCATCACCCTGAAAGAAATTGTCACCGCCCTCGAACCTGATTTTTTCATAGCCGAATGCCTGGTTGACCCCGACCTGTGCCCCTTTGAAACGACGTGTCCAGTTCGCCGGCAATGGGCCCGGATCCAGGCCCTGGTGTTGCGCGAGTTAGAACACATCACACTGGCCGATCTGGCCGCAGAAAACGACGGCTCAAGCACCGTTCTGTCTCTTGCTGCGTCCGCAGAGGCTTGAATGGACGCAGACCTGTATCCGTTCAGGTTCAAGGAGGTGTGACGTCAGTACCTGCATCGAAACCGTCAATTCTGACCCGTTAACAAGATTTTCTGTTTGAAAGGAGGTCGCGATGGATGTTGTAGCCTGGTCTCGTTTGCAATTTGCTTTAACCACCATTTACCATTTCTTTTTTGTCCCCCTCACCCTGGGGCTTTCGATCTTTATTGCCCTGTTAGAGACCCGCTACGTTCGCAGCGGAGACGAAAAATACAAACACCTGGCCAAATTCTGGGGCACTATCTTTCTCATCAACTTCGCTCTTGGGGTTGTCACCGGCCTGGTCCAGGAATTTCAATTCGGCCTGAACTGGTCGGAATACAGCCGCTTCATGGGCGACATCTTTGGTGCGCCTCTGGCCATCGAAGCTCTACTGGCCTTTTACATGGAATCAACCTTTATTGGCGTCTGGGTCTTCGGTTGGGAGCGTATTTCCAGGCGGATGCATCTGGCGGCGGCCTGGCTGGTCGCCCTGGGATCCAACATCTCGGCCCTGTGGATTCTGATTGCCAACTCCTTCATGCAAAATCCCGTAGGCTACACCCTGGATCCTCAAAGCGGATATGCCCGCATGAGCAGCTTCCTGGCTTTGGTTACGAACCCCAACGTTTTCTACCAGTATGCCCATGTCTTCACCGCCGGCCTGGCTACGGCGGGCTTTGTGGTGATGGGATTCAGCGCTTGGCACCTGCTGCGCCGGCATGAGGTAGAATTCTTCGGCACCGCTTTCCGCTGGGCCGCCCGCTTTGCGCTTATCGGCAGCCTGCTGGTGATTGGCGTCGGGCATTTTCAGGGGCAGTTTGTCGTCAAGCATCAGCCGATGAAGATGGCCGCTGCCGAAGCCCTTTGGGAAACACAGGAACCGGCAGCTCTTGCACTCATTGCCTTCCCGGATGAGGCCAGGCGTACCAACACCTTCGCCATCGAAGTCCCCTATCTGCTCTCCTTCCTCTCCTACAACAACTTCACAGGACGGGTGCAGGGCATTAACGAATTAGAGCAAGCCTATCAGGCCCAATACGGCCCCGGTTCCTACGTCCCGCCGGTGACGTTGCTCTTCTGGTCTTTCCGCATCATGGTAGGCGCTGGCTTTTTGATGGCCTTGCTGGCTTTCCTGGCCGTCATCTGGTCCGGAAAACTGGAACGCAAGCCGCTTCTGGCCCGGATTTTGCTTTGGGCGCCCCTCTTGCCTTATCTCGCCTCTACCACGGGCTGGATTCTGGCGGAGGTTGGCCGTTGGCCCTGGATCGTCTATCGCCTGCTGCGTATCGAAGATGCCGTTTCGCCCAACGTGCCGGCCGGTAATGTGGCTTTTTCGTTGATTGTGCTCACGCTCCTGTACCTGATCCTGGCCGTCGTGGGGGTGAGCCTGGCCTTGAAATACGGAACGCGCCGTGCTATCACGAGCGAAGATCCGCAGCTTGTGTACGCAGCGTAGGAGGAACGCCATGGACTACAACACGATCTGGTTCATGTTGATTACCATCCTGTTTATAGGCTTTTTCGTCCTGGAAGGCTTTGACTATGGGGTAGGCTTGCTGCTGCCTTTCCTGGGCAAAAAGGACGAGGAACGGCGCATGATCCTCAACACCATTGGCCCGGTATGGGATAGCAACGAAGTCTGGATGATCACCGCGGGCGGGGCCATGTTTGCCGCCTTTCCGCAGGTTTACGCCACCCTCTTCAGCGGGGCCTACCTGGCCTTGATTCTGATGCTAGTCGCCTTGATTTTGCGCGGCGTTGCTTTTGAGTTCCGCAGCAAACGGCCAGAGCCGTCCTGGCGCCGGACCTGGGACGGGATTGTCTTCGGCGCATCGCTGACCGCGGCCCTGCTCTGGGGCGCCGTTGTTGGCAACCTGATGCGCGGCCTGGCCATTGATGCGCGCATGACCTATTGGGGAGGCCTGTTACCCCTGCTGAATCCCTTTGCCCTGTGGGGCGGAGTGACCTTTGTGGCTTTGTTCATCCTGCATGGCGCCAGCTTCCTCACCCTGCGCCTGACGGGAGAGCTTGAGCTGCGTGCACGGGCCATAGCGGCAAAAGCCTGGCTGGTCGCCACGGTCATCACCTTGATTTTTGTCGTTTGGGCTTTCCTGGCCACGGACATCCTGCGCCGGGTCGGCGGACTCATCCCCGCCATCCTGGCGGCGCTGAGCCTGCTGCTGGTGGGATTCTGGCTCAGAAAAGGCCGCTATGGCTGGGCCTTTGTGAACGGCGCGCTCACCATCGCCCTGGCGACCGTCATGGTCTTTGGCGGGCTTTATCCCCGCATCCTCATCTCCACGCTCGATCCCGCCTACAGCCTTACCATCTACAACGCCGCTTCTTCACCTTACACCCTCAAGATGATGACCATGGTGGCCCTCATTTTCACCCCCATCGCCTTGCTTTACGTCGGGTGGACCTATTGGGCCTTCCGTGCTCGCGTGAAAGGGGAGAAGCTGGTCTATTAAAACGCTATTCCGGCCTGTCGGTCTGGCGCAACCTGTGCGCATCTGGGCCGGCAGGCCGGCATCCTGGCGTCGTTACCGATGCTGTGCGGCGCAACCGGTTCCGTCCCATCCGCTTGCCCCGTCTCTACAGCCACAACCCGCTGGCCTGTTGGAGCTGCCACAAACGCCAGTACACTCCCTGGCGGGCCAACAGTTCCTCGTGCCGGCCCTGTTCCACCAGCCTGCCCCGGTCCAGCACCAGAATCAGGTCCATGCGCTCCATCCCTATCAGCCGATGCGTGATCCACAACGTCGTCCGCATGCGCATCACCTCCCACAGCGCCTCCAGAACCAGGGCTTCGTGGGCCGGGTCCAGGTGCGCCGTCGGCTCATCCAGCAGGAGGATAGGGGCCTCTTGAAGCAAAGCTCGCGCCAGGGCCAGACGTTGCCGTTCCCCCCCGGAAAGACGCCAGCCCTGCTCGCCGATGGGCGTGGCATAACCCTGTGGCAGACCCTCAATAACCTCCTCCAGGCGCGCCAGCCGGACGGCGCGCTCCAATGCTTCCGCTGAGGCCTGCGGCGCTGCCAGGCGCAGGTTCTCCTCCACACTAGCGTTGAACAGGTAGGTGGATTGGGACACTACCGCAAAGTGGCGCCGTACCGTTTCCGCGGGCATGGCTTTGAGAGCTACCCCGCCCAAACGGATCTCCCCCGTTTCGTAATCCCAGAACCGCAGCAGCAGATGGGCCAGCGTGCTCTTGCCGGCCCCGCTCGGCCCCACGATGGCCACGGCGGCCCCGGCGGGAATGTGGCACGTCAACCCGGCCAGGGCCGGCCTTGGGCTTCCGGGATAGCGGAACGTCAGCCCCTCGATGTCCAGGCTGCTATCCCGCGGTTGGGCCTGGAGGGCCGGAGATGCCGGTTCGACGACCGCCGGGGGCAGGTCCGCGATCTCGAAGAGGCGTTGGGCCGCAGCCCGGACGCTGGCCCAGGTTTGCGCGGCTCCGGGTAACGGCGTGACCGCTTCGAAGACGGCCAGGGTCAACAACCCCAAAGCCCCCAGCATGACGCCGGGGATGCGCTCTGCCAGCACCTGGGGCATCGCCAGGGCGATCACCCCCCACAGGGCCAGGTGCGCCAGCAGGCCGCTGCCCAGCGTATGCAGCGCGCTGATTCGGGCCAGGCTCAGTTGGGCGCGGACACTGGCCGCATCGGCGGCGCGCAGGCGTTGGGCGTGGGCCTCCTCCTGCTGAAAAGCCAGCAAATCGGCCAATCCTTGCAACCCGTCCACCCATAGCGTGCTCAGGCTGGCCCGGCTGGTGATGAAGGCCTGCCCCGGCTTGCGGGCCGCTCGTTGAACCAGCCAGGGCAGGCCTGCCCCCGCCAGGACGAAACTCGCCGCCGCAACCAGGGCCAGGTCCGTCCCATACAGGCTTAAAAACCAGCTCAGGCTCCACAGGCTGAAAGCGGCGACGATGACCGGCCCAACCACCCGCACATAGAAAAGCTCTAGCGCGGCGACATCGTGCAAAACGCGCGCCAGCAAATCGCCGGAGCGTGCCTGCCACAGGCGCGCCGGGGCCAAAGGCTCCAGGCGCTGATAAAACCACACGCGCAGCCGGGTGAGCAGGGAGAAAGTAACCTGATGGGAAATCAGCCGTTCGATGTAGCGCAAGACGGCGCGGCTCAGGCCGAAAAAGCGCACCCCAACGATTGCCACTTGCAGGGTGCCTAAGGGTGGCCTCAGGGCGGCGCTGGCAATCAACCAGGCCGAAACACCCATCAGGGCCACGTTAGCGCCTATCGTCAGATACCCTGCCAGCAGGGCCAGCAAGATCCAGCCTTCACTGCCGCGCGCAAAGCTCAGCAGGCGCCGCAGGATGCCGCTCTGGATTGGACGGTCGAAATCTCCGGCGGTTTCGGCCAAAGGGGAAAAGGGCTCGCTGAGGGCGGATGAAGGCGGGATGGGAGCCGGAGCTGCTGGCGGCACGGACGCAGGCGCTGCTTTACCATAGCCCGGCAGGTCAGGACGGGCCAACACGTCGGCGGGCGCGCCCTGCGCCCACACGTGTCCGGCATCCAATACTACCACGTGCGTGGCGTGCTGGACCGTTTGCAGCCGATGGGCGATGACCAGGGTCGTGCGTCCTGCCATCAATCGGCGGGTGCTGGTCACCAGGAAGGCCTCGTGCTCCGGGTCGAGATGCGCCGTGGGTTCGTCCAGGATAAGCAGGGGGGCGCCCTTGAGGAAGGCGCGGGCCAGGGCCAGACGCTGGGCTTCACCTCCGCTCAGGCGCGATCCCCGCTCGCCCAGGTCCGTTTCCAGGCCGTCGGGCAGGGTGTCGACCCAGGTGTCCAGGCCTGTCGCGCGCAGCGCCTCCAGCATCTGTTCCGGCGTGGCCTCAGGCCGTGCCAGGCGCAGGTTTTCGGCCAGCGTGCCCTGGAAGAGGTAAGGGTGTTGCGGTACCCAGGCCAGGCTGGAGGGGGGAGGTGGGCCGTCGTGAACGGTGCCGTCGCGGTAGAAGGCGCGGATGCATCCCTGGGTGGGCTGGAGAAAGCCCAGCAGCAACCCGGCCAGGGTACTCTTGCCGGACCCACTCGGCCCAATCAACGCCAGGATCTCCCCGGCTTTTAAGGTCAGGGTGATGTCCTCCAGCGCCGGACGGGTGGCGCCGGGATAGGTGAAGCTCACGTGTTCGAACTGAATCTGATCCAGGGGCGCGGTGGTTGGGGAAACGGCAACCGGCGCCCGCAGGGCCGGGGCGTCCAGGATGGCGAATAAACGGCGGGCCGCGCTCACCCCATCCATGCCGGCGTGAAAGCGCAGGCCTAACAACCGGAAGGGCAGGTAGAATTCGGGGGCCAGAATCAGCACAAAAAAGGCGGTGGCAAAGTCCGTGCGTCCGTAGAGCAGGCGCAGGCTGATTTCAACGGCGATGATGGCGACACTCAGGGTGGTCAGGAGCTCCAGGGCCAGGGCGGAAAGGAAGGTGAGCCGCAGGACGCTCAGGGTGGCCTGGCGGTAGGCGTCGCCCAATCGGGCCAGGGTGG
>DAOTZR010000162.1:0-3821 GCA_034434315.1 Anaerolineae bacterium | reverse complement strand
CTTCCAGATAGCCCGGGCCGAGGATGCGGTGGACCTCCATGGCCGCGCCGATGATGGCGTAGGAGAGGTCTTTGTAGACGATTTCAGGCATGGGAATTTTTCTTTTACCACGAATTGCACGAATTTGCGCAATTTCTTTTGCCACGAATTACACGAATTTTCATAATTAAATTATTCTTTCGTGTCAATTCGTGGAATTCGTGGCGAATGCGGTCTGCAGTCGCCGCTCGGCTTCACGCCGCTTCTTGTTCCGACTCATAAATCGTCTTCTCTTCGCGCAGCGCTGTCGCCGCAAAACGACGATAGGCAATCTGCACCAAATCGCTGCGGTAGATAGCCATAGCAACCGCACACCCATGCGCCGCACCTCAGCCATTGACAGTAAAGCCCAGCCCCCAGGTGGGCGCAATCCATCAGTGACTAGACATAACAATCGGGGCCTCAGCCGTTGTCCGACCGCGAGAGGCCCTCCTCGGCCAAGCGCAACAGGTAGCGGCCATACTCGTTGTTTTTCAGCGCCAGGCCCTGTGCCCGCAGCGCATCGCGGTCAATGTAGCCCAGGCGATAGGCGATCTCTTCCGGGCAGGAGATCATCATGCCCTGCCGCTCCTGCACCGCCTGCACGAAGCCCGCCGATTGGAGCAACGACTCATGGGTGCCGGCATCCAGCCACGCCACCCCGCGGCCCAAGGGCTCCACGCGCAACTGGCCGCGCTCCAGATAGGCCCGGTTGACGTCGGTGATCTCCAGTTCCCCGCGCGCCGACGGCCTCAGGTTGGCCGCAATGTCCACCACCTGGTTGTCGTAAAAATAGAGGCCGGGCACTGCGTAGTGGGACTTGGGCTGGGCCGGCTTCTCTTCGATGCTGATGGCACGGCCCGTCTCGTCGAACTCGATCACGCCGTAGCGCTGCGGGTCCTTGACGGGATAGGCGAACACCAGCGCGCCCTGGGTCAGCGCGGCGGCCGCGCGCAGCTTGGCCGGCAGGCCGTGGCCGTAGAAGATGTTGTCGCCCAGGATCAGACAGCTCGGCTCGCTGCCCACAAACTCACGGCCCACGATGAACGCGTCGGCCAGGCCGCGTGGGACGGGCTGTTCGGCGTAGGCGAAGCGCAGCCCCCACTGGCTGCCGTCACGCAGCAGCGCCCGGAACAGCGGCAAGGCCTCCGGCGTGCTGATCACCAGGATGTCCCGGATGCCCGCCAGCATCAACATGGACAGCGGGTAGTAGATCATCGGCTTGTCGTACACCGGCAGGAGCTGCTTGCTAACGCTGATTGTCAATGGATGTAAGCGCGTTCCGGCTCCACCGGCCAGAATAATACCTTTCATACAACCTCACAAAAGATGATATAGTGCCAGCCTACCACCGTCTGAGCTATCGCAACGCCATTACGCGCCTTGAATTATCCACCTACACTACTATCAAGCCACATGCCGGCTGTCCACCACCAGCCGCGCGCGACCCAACACCGCGGACCAATCGTAGCTCGAATGATCGGTAACAATCAGCACGCAGTCGGCCGCATCGAGGGCTGCTTCCAGGTTGGCCTCGCCAGCCAGCTCGAAACCGTTATGCGAAATGGCCGGCACATACGGGTCGTGATAGCGCACGTCCGCGCCCTTCTGGCGCAACAGCTCGATGATGTCCAGCGCCGGCGACTCGCGCACGTCGTCAATGTCCTTTTTGTACGCCACGCCCAACACCAACACCCGGCTTCCCTTGATGGCCTTGCCAGCGTCGTTCAGCGCATCCTGGACCTTGTTCACCCAGTAGCGCGGCATCTCGCTGTTGATTTCACCCGCAAGCTGAATAAAACGGGCGTTATAATTCAAGGTCTTCAGCTTCCAGGAGAGATAGTATGGGTCCAGGGGGATGCAGTGACCGCCAACACCAGGGCCAGGGGTGAACTTCATGAAGCCGTAAGGTTTGGTCGCAGCGGCTTCGATCACCTCCCATACGTCAATGCCTAACTTATCGCACATGATCGCGACCTCGTTAACCAACGCGATGTTCACCGCCCGGAAGGTGTTCTCCAGCAACTTGACCATCTCGGCCGCCTGGGTAGAGGAGACGGGGACGATCTTGTGAATTGCTGCGCCGTAAAGGGCGGCCGTTACCTCGCGGCACGCCGGCGTCACCCCACCTACCACCTTGGGAGTGTTCTCCACCATGTAGTCTTTACGACCAGGGTCAATGCGTTCCGGTGAAAACGCCAGAAAAAAGTCCCTGCCCACTTCGAAGGTATCAACGCCCAGGCGGGCCAACACTGCTGGCGCCGTGAACATGGGGAGCAATAGCTCTTCGGTCGTTCCGGGGTAGGTTGTAGATTCCAACACTACCAGCATACCGGGATGAATATACCGGGCTACCGACTCGCCAGCCGCGATAACGTAACGCACATCAGGGTCGCGCGTCTTGTTCAGCGGCGTAGGCACGCAGATGATGGCCGCATCACAGTGTTCAAGCACCGCATAATCCGTAGTCGCCACAAGCCTACCAGCAACCGGTGACGAAAGGGGGGCGGCCTGAACATCCGTTGTTCGTTGCCCGTTTCCAGTCAGAGGCGCCAGCCGCTCCGACGAAATATCTTGCACATACGACTCCCCCCGATTGAGCGCATCCACTTTACGCCGGTCAACGTCAATACCGAAAACCGGAAAGCCCTTTTCGGCAAAAGCCACAGCCAACGGCAGACCTACATAGCCCAGGCCGATGATCGCCACTACTGCGGATCGGTCTTCAATCTTAGTGAGGAGTTGATCTTTCATATGCAGTTCCTTCACAGACTTGTTTCAGGCGTGCTCCGCCCTTCCGACATACGGATATCAAAACCAACTTTTTGCCTGTTGTCGGTGGCTCTTTAATAATAAGCCTCCGGCGCATTTCCACCAGCCGGCTAAGCTACCGGCTATGCCTCCTGGCCAATCCTCAGGCCAGGTTGATCATATTCACATTCAACGTGAGCGGAATTTCCCGATTTCCTAAAAATGCCAGCAGGACGCGTACACGTTCTTTACCCGATAAATACGCATCAAAGATGGCCTCATACCCGGCAAACGGTCCATCTACGACGCGCACCCGATCGCCGGGTTTAATCCGGCTTAACACCAGACCACCTGCCGCTTCGATAGCTGCCAGGCGTTTTTTGACCTCGTAAATCAGGCTATCCGGAACAACTGCAGGGGTATCGCCATAGCGCACCAGGCCTTCAGCCCCCGGTAACCAACGGAAAGTATGCTCACCCAATTCGTCCAGGTCAGTCTGAACAAACATGTAACCAGGGAAATAGGGACGCACTTTGACCGCACGCGGATTAACGGGTTTAACGTGCAAAACGGGGAAATAATGGACAATGCTGTTAGCTGAAAGCATTTGCGAAACCATACGTTCTTTGTGAGGTTTAACCCGTAATACGTACCAGTGCGTGCTCATAAGCCGACCTCACTTGCAACGCATGTTCTACCACCAAGTATACTCAGAAAATTCATGAATGCAAATGAGCCATGCGTCTTTAGTGCGAGCGCTGGGAAAAGAAGTCTTAAGAAGGCAACTCCGATAACACCGCCAGGAGATCCTTCCACGGGTCTTTTAACCGGCTCATCCATAAGCAACGCCTGTGACCAGAATCCCGTAACGGCTACAATCATCATCCCCCCAGGGCCGCAATAGCGGTATCTAGCGATGAGTTTAGCACACTTCTAACGAAAGTCAAGTCCCAGATTCTGAGCTTCGGACGTGAGTTCGGACATGGGTGGCAAGAATCTCCTGGTTGCGTCAAAATTGGGCTTGTAGCACATTATAGGCCCAAACCAGGAGG
>DAOTZR010000161.1:0-6527 GCA_034434315.1 Anaerolineae bacterium | reverse complement strand
GTCACATCCCCTGCCTGGCACCCATAAATCACCAACGTGGTCGTCGGCGGATACAGCTCAGCCAGTGGATCGGCCAACACCAGCACCATCTCCGGCTGCCCATCCCCCGTCAGATCTCCTTGCAGCACCGTCTGGCCCAAAGGCGGCACCGCCGCCCAGAGTTGCGCCACATCCAGCAACGTCGAGGGGTCCCCGCCGGCCCTCAAATACCCCAACACCACCTCAGGATAAGCCGCAAAGGCTTCCGGACGTTCTGGCAGAGGGAAGACACGCCGCGTCGGACACTGCGCCGGTTCTGGCATCGGGGTCTCCACCACAACCGTAGCCCGCGGCGTCGGCGTCACCGGCGTGATGGGAGGGACCGGCGTAGGCATCACCACTTCCAGCGTCGGCGTTGGCGTCGGCGTTGCCGTAGGCCCAGGCGTCACCGGACGCGCCATCTGGCACGCCAGAAACAATCCCAGCAAACCCAACCCCATCCAAAGCGTGCGCCGCATCCTTACCTCCTTCACCCAGGCTGGAATGCATCAAGTATAACCCCAAACAAGGAAGTGCCAACCGCTCGATCGTCCCCCCAAACAACACAGGCCCCACCTATCCCCAAAAATTCGGTCCCCTCAAGACCACTCACGTTGCATTCCCACCGATTTTATTTATACTTAAGGTGCTAACCAAAACTTTTCGACTTTATCATAAAGAAAGCGAGGGACTTATGCGTTTTCCACGAGCAGCAGGCATCTTACTGCACCCGACCTCCCTGCCGGGACGTTACGGCATCGGCAGCATTGGCAAAACCGCTTATGACTTCGTTGACTTCCTGGAAGCCAGTGGCCAGACCTTATGGCAGGTCCTTCCCCTTGGTCCAACCGGCTATGGCGATTCCCCTTACGCCTGTTTCTCCGCCTTTGCCGGCAATCCCCTCCTCATTGACCTGGACCAACTGGCCGAGGATGGCGACCTCACTCGCGAAGACCTGGCCAACGTGCCGGCCTTCCCGGATGACCACGTAGATTTCGGCCCCGTCATCACCTTCAAATACGACCTGTTACACCGCGCGGCCCGACGCTTTCGCAGCGAAGCCGACCGCGAACGCTGGCGCGACTTTGAGGACTTCTGCGTCCGCAACAGCCACTGGCTGGAGGACTTCGTCCTCTTCATGGCCCTGAAAGAAGCCCACAACGGCGCCGTCTGGAACACCTGGGAAAAAGATCTGGTCACCCGCGACCCCATCGAACTCCAGGCCTGGCGCGCCCGTCTCTCCGACGTCCTTTTCGCCCATCGCTACTTCCAGTACCAGTTCTTCCGCCAGTGGGAAGCCCTCAAGCGCTACGCCAACACCAGGGGCATCCGCATCATCGGCGACATCCCCATCTTCGTTGCCTTCGACAGCGCCGACGTCTGGGCCCACCCCGAATACTTCGCCCTGGATGAAAACTACTGCTCCACCGTCGTAGCCGGCGTCCCGCCGGACTACTTCAGCGCCACCGGGCAACTCTGGGGCAACCCCCTCTACCGCTGGGACAAACTCGCCGAAAACGGCTACGACTGGTGGCTGGCGCGCGTCCAGCAAGCGCTCAAAACCGTTGACCTGATCCGCCTCGATCACTTCCGCGGCTTCGAAGCCTACTGGGAAATCCCCGCCGGCGAACCCACTGCCGTCAACGGTCGCTGGGTTTCCGGTCCTGGCGCGGACTTCTTCACCGCCCTGGAAAACGAACTGGGCGAACTTCCCCTCATCGCCGAGGACCTGGGCTTTATCACACCGGGCGTTCAGGAACTGCGCGATAGCTTCGAACTACCCGGCATGAAAATCCTGCAATTTGCCTTCACCACCGACGCGAACAACGAATACCTCCCGCACAACTACACCACCCCCAACTGCGTCGTCTACACCGGCACCCACGATAACGACACCACCCAGGGCTGGTTCGACCAGGCCCCCGAAGAAGAGCGCGCCGCCGCCCTGCGCTACCTGGGCCCCATAGGCGAGCCCATCCCCTGGGCCTTGATGCGCCTGGCCTACCAATCTATCGCCGACCTGGCCCTCGTCCCCTTGCAGGACGTTCTGGGCCTGGGCACCGAAGCCCGTATGAACCTGCCAGGCCGGGCCAGTGGCAACTGGAGCTGGCGCTTCAAAGCCGGCGACCTCACCGCCGCCCACAGCCAGCACCTGCGCGAGCTGGCCGAAACCTACGGGCGCAAAGAACCGGCGGAAAAGAAAGAAAAGCCGCACTGGATGTAAGCCTTTAAAGTTTGGGAAAAAAGGGAGCGGTGAGCTTTTCGGGCTCACCGCTCCCCATTACCGCCCCTTTACGCCACCCAGGGACGGGCCGCGCGTCCGTTCGTTTCAGTTCCCGCCCCATCTCCCACAGCCGGGATGCCCTGGCCGCATCCTAAGGCGTAAGCGCATACAAGGCCCGATACCGGGCATAATGCTCCGTAATCCGCTGCACATAAAGCCGTGTCTCACTCAGCCTGATCAGCTCAAAAAAC
The DNA here is from genome assembly GCA_034434315.1 of Anaerolineae bacterium. Taxonomy (GTDB): domain Bacteria; phylum Chloroflexota; class Anaerolineae; order B4-G1; family SLSP01; genus DAOTZR01. Next base: position 4,034 of record DAOTZR010000161.1, on the reverse strand, counting down.
ACATCCGGATCGCCCTGCGCCGCCTCGCGCCAGCGTGCTGCATTTCCCGGTCCCCCGTTATAGCCTGCCAGAGCCGCCCGAACATCCCCGTCAAAGCGCTGCACCTGCTGCATCAAATACCACACCCCAAAACGCACACTGACCATGGGGCGATGCAAATCGGACGTCTGATACCCCGGCGGCCAGCCCAGACGCCCGGCGATATACTCCCCCGTGCTCGGAATCACCTGCATCAACCCATGCGCTGCCGCAGACGACGTCGCCTGCCCTTCAAACAAACTCTCCTGCCGCACCAGAGCATACAACAACAACGGATCCACCCCATACCGCTCCGCCTCGGCCTCAATCAACGCCTGATAATAGCGCGGATAAACCAGACACCCCAGATAGCGGGGCAAAGCCTCAAGCGGCTGGCCCGTCAGCCGCCACACCGCGGCCGCCGCGAGAATCGAGGAGCGATACATCCCGAGATCGCGGAAATACAAAGCCAGGCGGTATTGCGTCAGCGCGTCATAACTCGTATCGGTGCGCAAAGCCTCCAGCTCGGCTTTCGCTTCGTCGAAGTGTCCCACCTGCAACAAAAGCGTTCCGCGTTGCAGACGGCCATCCCCCGCCAGGGATGGGGGGAGCGCGCCGAGATTTTCCCCGGAAGCCAGACCCAACCAGCGAGCCAGCCAATCTTCCCAGGCGCGCTGTTCATCCGGCGTATCACAAGCCCGCAACTCCGTTATCGGGCGGCTGAAGGGCGTCGTTGCACGCAACACCTCGGCGGCGCGCAAACCGTAAAAACTCCACGGCGCTTCCCCGGCCAAAGCCTGCAGCGTAAGTGTCCCGGAAACCGTCGCTCCGGCTTCCAGATAACTTTTCCCCAACCAGAAACGCGCTGCCTGAACCCGGTCCTCATTGGGAAACAGCTCCGGCAACCGCGCCCACAGATCCTGAGCGCGCGTTACATGACCGGCGCGATAAGCCAGCAAAGCCGCCTGGAAATACGCCTCCGCCGCCTGTTCATCCTGCGGATACCGCTGCGCCATCTCCTCATACAGCGCCGACGCTCGTTCCCAATCACCGCGCCCGGCAAGAAGCTGTGCCGCCTCCCACAAAGCCTGAGCCGCCCGATGATGTCCTGGCAACATTTCCGGCAACTGCCGATAAGTGGCCACCGCTTCATCTACCCGCTCCAGGGTTGCGAGCGCCTGGGCCTTACCCAACAAGGCGCTGCCCCAATACGCATCGCCGGGATGGGTATCCAAAAGCGTTTGGAACTCGCGTAAAGCAGCGGTAGCATATCCACCTTTAAGATAAGCCTGGGCCAGGTAGAAATGGGGCTCTCCCGTATGCTCCGGGTTCGCCTCAAGCACCCGCTGATAAGCGGCAATCGCCGGGTCATAAGCGCCGGCGTAATAATCCACCAGACCGCGCAATGCATCGTCAACGGGCTGGCCGGCATTCACCAGCTTGATCAGGGCCTGATAGGCATAAGACGAGGCCGGATAATCCACCAACAACTCCGTCATCCGCCGATAGGCCTCGGCCTCCTGTCCAAAGATCAGGGCCGTATCCGCGGCCTGGTACATGATGTAGGCGCGATAACCGGCATTCTGGGCCGCTCCGAGAATAGCGTCATACTGAGCCAGGGCCGAAGCGGTATCACCGCGCATAGCGTAGGTAAGCGCCAGCTTTTCGCGCAGCTCCAGCCGGGAGCTCAAGCCGGAGGTGTTATCCAGGGCATTCAGGTAAGCCGTCAAAGCCGTCTCCCAATCGCCTGTCGCGTAAGCCGCATCGCCGATCCACGTTTCAGCGTAACGCAGAAGCTCCGGATAGGCCTCGCGAAACTGACGATAATGCTCAAGCGCCTCGGCATCCCGCCCCGCGCGGCGCAAAATCTCCGCGATGTAGACGTGTACCAGGGCATCCTGGCGTTCGTCCCCTTGCAGCGCCTGGGCCAGCGCTTCCAGCGCAGCTTCCGGCTGATCCAGGGCCGCATGAGCGAGCCCCAGGCTTATCCAGGCCCGTCGTGCCAGTTCCGGATCCAGAGCGGAGTCTTGCACCCCATAGGTCAGCAACGCCACAGCCCCTTCGTAATCACCCACATCCAAAGCCTGTTCAGCCTGATGCAAAGCTTCCGGAAGAGGCGGTGCAACAGGCGTTGGGGGTATCGGTGTAGAGGTAGCCGTAGGCACCAGAGTCGCCGTGACAGGCGGAGAAAACATTGGATCAGGTGTGGCTGAAGGTAAAACCGATGGGCCAGGAGTCGCCCCCCCTGCACAAGCAGCCAATCCCAGTATTAAGAGCAGCCATCCGTAACCACGTCGCATATGTGCATGATACCCGAAACAAAAGTCCCGTCAAGGCTGCCACTCTTCTTTGCGGACGTCCCGTCCGCGGTTCCAGGACTGGCTGGACCGCATCCGTCCCGGATACTGGCGGGGGTTGGGGGGTGAGCGGGGTAAGGCGACCGAAAGCGTAGAATCCCGGTAAACAAAGTAGTAGGCAGTTACCACAGAGCTGTCTGCCCCCAACAAAAAAAGCCCGCTAGCGCGGGCTTGCCTTAAATTAGAAAAGGTCTCTTGGCAATGACCTACTCTCCCAGGGGGCTGCCCCCCAAGTACCATCGGCGCTGGCGGGCTTAACTTCCGGGTTCGGGATGGGACCGGGTGTACCCCCGCCGCTCTTATCACCAAGAGACCTGTTTCTCACTATTCCTCTCAGTCGACTTCGTGAAACGTTCCCCTCCAAAGAGAACCCCAACTTCTCCATATCACGGTGAAGCCCTCGGCCTTTAGTACAGGTCAGCTCAACGCATTGCTGCGCTTACACCTCCTGCCTATCTAACTGGTAGTCTCCCAGCGGCCTTACTCCCTTCACGGGATGGGGGGTCTTATCTTGAGGCGGGTTTCCCACTTAGATGCTTTCAGCGGTTATCCCTGCCAGACTTGGCTACTCAGCTATGCACCTGGCGGTACAACTGACTCACCAGCGGTCTGTCCACCCTGGTCCTCTCGTACTGAAGGCAGACCCTCTCAAACCCCCTGCGCCCACAGCGGATAGAGACCGACCTGTCTCACGACGGTCTGAACCCAGCTCGCGTGCCACTTTAACGGACGAACAGTCCGACCCTTGGGACCTTGTCCAGCCCCAGGATGTGACGAGCCGACATCGAGGTGGCGAGCGAGGCCGTCGATGTGAACTCTTGGGCCTCACCACCCTGTTATCCCCGGGGTAGCTTTTATCCGGTAAGCCACAGCCCTTCCACTCGGTACTGTGGGATCACTAAGCCCGTCTTTCGACTCTGCGCGGCTTGTGGGCCTTGCAGTCAAGCTCCCTTTTGCCTTTGCACTCTCCGGTGGGTTTCCATTCCACCTGAGGGAACCTTTGGGCGCCTCCGGTATCCTTTAGGAGGCGACCACCCCAGTCAAACTGCCCACCTGGCACGGTCCCCTTGCCGGCTTACGGTCAAAGGTTAGAATCAAAGTTGAACCAGGGTGGTATTTCACCGCCGGCTCCACCGAGACTGGCGTCCCAGCTTCTCCGCCTCCCACCTATCCTACACAAGTTCAACCCTAATCCAGTGCCAAGCTGCAGTAAAGCTCCACGGGGTCTTTTTGTCCTGCTGCGGGTACACGGCATCTTTACCGCGACTTCAATTTCGCCGGGCCCCTCGTTGAGACAGCGTCCTAGTCGTTACACCATTCGTGCGGGTCGGAACTTACCCGACAAGGAATTTCGCTACCTTAGGACCGTTATAGTTACGGCCGCCGTTCACCGGGGCTTCAGTTTGGACCTTTGGCTTGCGCCTGAGCCCTCCCTTTAACCTTCCGGCACTGGGCAGGAGTCAGCCCCTATACATCAGCTTGCGCTTTTGCAGAGACCTGTGTTTTTGATAAACAGTCGCTTGGGCCATTTCTCTGCAACCCCCCAGAAGTCTTACCCCCCAGAGGGCCACACTTCTCCCGAAGTTACGTGTGCATGTTGCCGAGTTCCTTAACGCGAGTTCTCTCGAGCGCCTTAGAATCCTCATCCCACCCACCTGT
>DAOTZR010000160.1:0-25622 GCA_034434315.1 Anaerolineae bacterium | reverse complement strand
GCGGGCTCTTTGCCTTCGAGCAGCGCCACCGCTGCGGCAATGGCGTCCTGCACCAGCATGCGCACGTCCTTGAACACGGTCATGGACTGCTTCCCGTCAATGATGTACTGCACCGACGCCTTCTCCGCGTCCTGACCGGTCACGAAGTACTCCGTCACATCCTTGTCCGCCGCGAAAGCATCGGCAATAGCGCGCGCCGTGCCATCGTTCGGGGCCAGAATGTAGACCTTGCCCTTGTCCGCCTTGGTCGCCGCGGTCAGGTTGGCCTCGGCCAGGTTCTTGGCCGTGTTGAAGTCCCAGTTCGTCGTGATCTGGCCGATGATCTTCGCCATCTCGTCCCGCGTCAGTTCCAGCTTCCCCTGCAGCGCTACCGCCTCGCTGGAGTTCTTGATCACGAACGTCCCATCGGCAACCTTCGGCTGCAGTACCTTCCACGCGCCCTCAAAGAACAGGAACGCATTGTTGTCCGACGCCGCACCCGCGTACAGGTACAGCGGGTTCCCCGTCCCTTCCGCGTGGTCTACCAGATACTGCGCCTGCTGTGCGCCGACCGCAATGCTGTCGAAGGTCACATAGTAGTCCACCGCCGCCGTGTCGCGAATCAGCCGGTCATACGAAATTACCTTCACCCCAGCCGCGCGCGCCGCTTCCGCCGCCGCCGCTGCCGCCGTCCCGTCGTGCGGGCAAATGATCAGCACTTTGATGCCCTTCGTGATCAGCGCCTCGACGTTCTCCTTCTCCTTGGCCGATGACCCCTGGCTGAACAGAATCTCAACCTCGTATCCGGCCTTCTCCAACGCCTCACGGAACCGCGTCTCGTCCTGAATCCAGCGCGGCTCGTCCTTCGTCGGCAGCACAATGCCGACCGCCAGCTTCTGGCTGGCCGTGGGGGTGGCCTTGCCGCACGCTGTGAGCAGCATCGAGGCCACCATGAGCAGGGACACAACTAACCACAGAGTTTTCTTAGCCATCACGTCCTCCTTGAAAAGATGTCAAAACGGGGGATTAAAAAGTAAAACGAAAAACCTGGCGTCCGTCTGGTCTCCACCACCTCCTGTGAACTCCATGGGAATTGCGGTTGCGCGTCATACGCAGCTTTATTTAATCACAGGTTCATGGAAAACGAACGTTCTCATCCCCTAATTACCCTGGGGAGTTCCCCCCAAATGCAATTAGGAGATTTCCCCCAATCTGCACGTGTAATCAGATGTCGTGTCGCGAAAAACGGCATCAAAGGCAGGACATCCTGCAATCGGGCGCCTGCGGCGCCAGACTCAGCCTGTGCTGATGCATGTCGCCTGTTGGCGCAGATTGTGTCGGACAAGCGGACGAGACGTCCGCGCACCCAGGACGGCTAATCGCCCATTAGCAATTCCTGCATACACCGCTATAATCACGTTCCAAGCGGACTTGAACCGAAAGTTGCAGCTCAGGAGTTGGCCATGAAGGTTATCCTGCAAAAGATCGCCCAAATCCGGCTCCAGCAAGCGCTATGGCTCTGGATTGGTCTGGTGTTGGGGCTAGGACTATGGCGCGCGGCAGCCTGGAGCGAGTCTTCAGCTTTTTGTGGTCTGTGTCACATCATGGCGCCGGAGATACGCGCTCAGGCTGCTTCGGCTCACACCAACGTGGATTGCGGGGATTGCCACACGCCACCAGGGCTCATCGGATTCCTGGCCGGAAAAGTCAGCGCTATCCAGGAGGCGTGGGCTTACCTGACGGGACAGTATGCCCTGCCCATCCAGGCCGGACCAGGCGACCTGCCCGATACGGCCCTGACCTGCGAGCGCTGTCATCCCCGCACCAGCGAGGATTCCCCACCCCAACTGGTCGTGGTGCCGCGCTATCTCAACGATCCGGCCAACACGCGCCTGAATCTGTACTACACCCTCGACCTCGATCAGGTACACTGGCATGTCACCCACCCTGTGACCTATCGGGTGAACGCGGGGATTCCCTGGGTGACGGACGGCACACGGGTATACAGCACGACGAGCAGCATGCCCGATGGCCCCCTGGTACGCATGGATTGTGCCACCTGTCACAATCGCAGCGGCCATGCCTATCATCCACCTGCAGAACTGCTGGATGCGGCCCTGGCTCGCGGAGCGCTTTCCACGCAAGTACCTTACCTGCGCCGCGAGGCGCTCCAGGCCCTCAGCGCGCCCTATCCCGATACGGCCAGCGCTCTGGCCAGCCTGGGACGTTTCTCCGCTAGCTACCGCGAAAAATACCCCACGCTTTACCCCAGTTATGAGGCAGAGCTGGCCCAGGCCGATCAGGTTCTGCCCCACCTGTATTGGCTTAGTTTTTACCCCGATTATGGGATTGATAGCGCCACCTACCCCGACCAGTCCGGTCATGATGCCGGGGCGGGTTGCTTCCGCTGCCATGACGGTCAGCATCTGGCAACGTATGGGAGTCGGATCACGCAAAACTGCACGGCGTGCCATGGCATCCCGCTCTTGCGCTCGGCCACGGATCCCGTTCCCAGCGCGCCTTTCCTCCCCCCACCCCAACCCGCTTCCCATCAGGCCAGCGATTGGATCAACACGCATGGCCAGCTTAAGGATGAGAGTTGCGCCCATTGTCACGCGCAAGAGTTTTGCAGTAATGCGCTGTGTCACGGCGGGGTCCAGAGACAGCCCTGAGCGGGACAAGAAGCCAGGGCACGCAGAGGCTGGGCGGATAGCGCGGGAAGAGTCAGGTTGGGAGGCGCGTGGCGTCTTGACCACGCGCCGACAAAGTACCCAATGCAGCCGCCCCCAGCGCTAGCAGGTACCCCATCAACCTGCTATTTGCCGGATTTCTTAGGCGACACCAGCGGCGCTAACAAGCTGAGGTCCTCCGGCAAGGTGATGGCTTCCAGCTTCTGCTTGAGGGTCAGGACGTCTTCCAGGTCGCGTTTGGCGATTTCAAAAGCAGCTTCGGCGGCGTTGAAGTTGGCTTTGGCTTTGACGATGTTTTCAAGTTTGCCCGAACTTTCCGCGGCCAGGACAATTTGCCGCGCCCGCAACATGCGTTGTTCCGCAACCCGCACCGCTTCTTCAAACTCCGGGATGATTTCAGCATCTACTTCTTTGACCAGACGTTGGGCTTCGTTGTAGGTGGCAATGGCCGCCAGGAGTCGGATGACAAGCTCGGCGCTTTCCTGTTGGAGTATCCGCAGCGCTTTTTCGATGACGATTTTGCCGTGTTGTGGCGAGTCCGGATCTGCAATACGCGCTTTGGCAATCCATTGTCGAGCATTCATGCCTGTGTTTTCCCCCCATTGTGCTCTGAAGTTTGCTCTTTCATCTGCGCGTGCAGATGGGTCTGGAACCATTTCAACAATTGTTCCGGTGTATCAAGCCAGTCAGCGCCGTGAGCCAGCCATTCATCGGCCTCATCCGGCGACAGGCGCACGTTCATGACAATCACATAGGCTTCCCGCGTCTGTTGGTTTTGTTTGATGGCCCGTAACAGAGCAAAATCATTCTGCCGCGAAAGCTCCGCATCGATGATGACATAATGCGGCGGATAGTCGGTAGCCTTGCGCAGCCCTTCTTCGCCGTCCCTGGCCCGGAAGACTTCGTAGCCTTGTTCGACAAAGACTTTTTCCAGGGTTTCGATAAGCGAGGCATCCTCTTCCACCAGAAGGACGCGCCGACGCCCCTCGCCGCGCGCGGCCTGCTCCAGCAAGCGCTCGATGGTAGCGAGGATCTCATCGGTGTTCAGCGGTTTGGTGAGGTAGGCATCGGCGCCCAGACGTAAGCCCTTACGGCGGTCGTCGAGAACGCTCAGAATGATGACCGGCACAGCGGAGGTGACCGGGTCGCTGCGCAGAGCGCTGAGCACATCAAACCCGCTCAGTTGGGGCATCATCAGGTCAAGGATAATCAGGTTGGGGGTCAGACTCCTCACTTTAGCCAGCGCATCTACCCCGTCCACCGCCTCAGCTACGCGATAGCCGGCGTCGTTCAGGATCTGACGCAGGAGGACACGAATGGATTGTTCATCGTCCACCACCAGGATGAGGGGCGCCTCCGCCTGTTCGAGGTGTAATTCCGCTCGTGGCAGAACTTCGAAAGGCGCTTTGACTTCCGCCTGGAGGATTTCAGGAAGCATGGCAGGGAGCAGAACCCGGAAACAGCTTCCTACGCCCAGCGTGCTTTCGGCCCAGATCAGGCCGCCGTGATGTTCGACGATTTCCTTCGAGATGGTGAGGCCCAGGCCGGTACCGCGGGGGCGGTTGGTCATCACTTCACCTACCTGTTTAAACTTCTCAAAGACTTTTTCCAGGTTTTCGGCAGCGATGCCCGGTCCGGTGTCCTCTACTTCGATAAAGGCCCAGAATCCAGGCCGCAGGTGATCCAGGGCGATACGTGCCGGCAAGGGTGGCACCAGACGCCGGTCCTCCAGAACGCGCAAAGCCCGGACCCGCACGGTAATCTGCCCCGCATCGGTAAATTTGATGGCATTCGAAAGAAGGTTGGTCACCACTTGAATCAGGCGATCCCGGTCGCCTTCAATCACGGGTACATCGGGAGCAATGTCCAGCACGACCGGCAGGCGTTTGTCGAGCGCCAGGGCGCTGGTAGCGAGCGCCGCACTCTGGACAATATCGGCAACCGCCACTCTGTCCATATGCCACTCGACCTTGCCCGCTTCCATTTTAGCAATGTCCAGGACGTCGTTGATGAGGCGGGTGAGGCGCTCCCCTTCGGCGATGATGATGTGGAGATTTTCCATGATCCGCTGAACCGGTCGTTCCAGGCCGCTATCTTGCATATCCAGGACCGGCAAAACTTGTTTGAGCAGGGTCTTTTGAATGAGCTTGGCAAACCCTAGAACCGACGTGAGCGGAGTTCGCAGTTCGTGCGACACCATCGAGATGAAGTCAGTTTTCATGCGGTCCACTTCGACCTCGTGCGTGATGTCGCGTAGAATGGTCACCACCCCCATGATGCTACGGGTCTCAGGGTCATTGAGGGCACAGGCAACGGCCTTGTAGATGCGTGAGGGCTGGCGGCTCTGACCAGGTAAAGGCCAGTTCAGGGTGGCCGTTACGACACCGTTCGGCGTTTCCAGGGCTTTTTGAACCGTGGAGATCAGGTCTGGGTGGGGGAAAACTTCATCCAAAGGCTGATTTTCCAGAGCTTCGGAGCTGCGCATCAGCACTTCACAGAGGGCCGGGTTGGTCAGCATAACCCGGTGGTGTTGATCGGTTACAATCAGGCCGTCGGCCAGATTATGCAAGATGGTGCTGAGGCGATTGCGCTCGGAGGCCAGCTCGGCCGTACGCAAGGCCACGCGGTCTTCCAGCTCGCGATTGTAACGCTGGAGTTCGTCGTACAGGCGCGCCAGTTCCAGCGACATGGCGTTAAAAGTCTCGGCCATTTCGCCCAATTCATCGTGGGAGCGAAAGGGAATCGTATGGCCAAACTGACCCTGCATAAGGGCATGCGCCCCGGCCTGGAGTTGTTGTAAAGGCCGCGATAAGGTCAGACCGGTGATGATCAAAGAAGCGAAGATACCCAGAAAAATGCCGGCGCCGAGAATGGGCCACACTTGATTGAACACGTTCTGCGCCATCAGGTAACGCGCCTCATCTTCCACCGATGCCTCGACGATGCCTATCACCTGCTGGTCCTGAACGATGGGAGCAACGATGCCGTAATAGGTTCCGAATTCATCGGTGTAGTGAACCCAATGGGGTTGAGCATCCTCAAAAGCGGCCCAGTGATCGGGAGAAGCGTAGAAAAAGGGATAACCGACCCCGGTAAAGCCCTCATCCACCCAGTAGTACAGCCGGTTGCCCTCACGATAGTAAACGCCGACCCAGCCCAGATTAGCCGCCGTCGAAGCCTGGGTCAGTTGGGCCTGCAAAGCCGCATAGGCGGGAGTATTCATATCTACGGGCTGTTTCAGGCTCGTTAACAACTGGACATCCAGGTTATCGGCCAACAGGGAGGCCACCCGTTCCAGGCGCGTATCCATCTCCGTTTGCCAGCGGTCCAGAGTGAGACGGTAAATGCGATACCCGGACAGTGCAATCGTCAAGCTGAGAATCAGCAAGAAGGGAACCAGGAGCTTCACATACAGGGGAACGCGCCACTTCATGGCTGTACCTCAATCTTTCCAACCTGCCCATCAGGTGCAAAAGTCCACACTACGTTATTGAAGGCGTCGGTCACGTAGACCTGTCCATCCGGACTCACCGCCAGGCCCATCGCCTGCCAGGTCTCGACAGGGGGGACAAGCACCCGGAGATAAGCGCCCGTGGCATCATACACGACTACACGCTGATTGGCCATGTCGCTGACGTAGACGTCACCGCTGGTCTCATTCACCGCCAGGTACTGGGGGTAAGCCAGTTCACCAGGACCGTGACCATAGCCGCCAAAAGTGAGCAGCAGGGTAAGTTCTGGCTGGCCTTGAGCGTCAAAGCTGAGGCGATACTGCCGGACCACAGCCAGCAAGTTATCCACCAGATACAGCAGGCCACGCTGATCGTCCACCACGACATCATTCAAAGCCTGAAACTCGCCTGAGGCAGAATCCGGAGGAAAGACGAAGCGCTTCAACAATACGCCGGAAGCATCGAACACACGCAGCGTATTGGTCGCGAAATCGGCCACATACACCCGCCCGGCGCTATCCACATCCAGGCCATAGGGACGCGCCGTGGATTCGCCATAAACGTAGTCCTGAGCGCCGATTTCCGCCACAAAGGTCCCGTCCGCAGCGAAAACTTTCACACCATCGTGAACGACTTCGGACTCTTCCGAGTAGACCAAATGTCCGAAATAAAGACGGCCTGAGGCGTCACGCGCCAGGTCCCACCCACTGTGAATCTGCTCTGGACGGGTGCCGAACTTACCAAAGCTGTCGAGCAGAGTACCCTGGGCAGTGAGATGGACGATGCGATAATGGCCCCGATCCATCACGTACAGGGTGCCATCCTCAGCCAGGACTACGCCATTGGGACGCAAAAGCGCACGGGCTGGTCGAGCGCAGGCAACCACAAGGGTCAGAGCTAAAAGCCCGAAAAGCAAGCGCCGCATCTCAGAGCTCCGCCAGAATGGCCGCCACCAGAGCGACCCGCGCAGCCAGAGAGGGAATCAACACATGCTCATGGACAGCGTGGGCACCATCCCCTGCCGGTCCCAGGCCATCCAGCGTCGGAATGCCCAGGCTGGCGGTGAAGTTACCATCGCTACCGCCTCCGGTGCGGGCAGGCTGAATATCCTGCCCCAAAGCCTGGCCCAAAGCCCGCACCTGTTCAAACAGAGCCTGAGCCTGAGGGGTGAATTCCAACGGCGGACGGTTAAGACCACCTTCCACCTGGAGCTGCGCCCCAGACAACACGGGTTTGAGAGCGCGCAGCGCCGCATCCACCCGCAGCGCATCGTCCAGGGTCCAGGCCCGCATGTCAATGTGCGCTTCAGCGTAATCGGCAATCACGTTACTGCGCGTGCCGCCGCGGATTACGCCGGCGTTAACCGTGATGCCCCGTTCGAGGTCGTTCAGGCTACGGAGCTGAAGAATCTGATAGGCCAGTTCCTCGATCGCGCTGATGCCTTTTTCCGGCTCTACGCCGGCATGGGCCGCTCGACCGGTGATCCGTAGCCAGTAATCGCCCACGCCCTTACGGGCGACCTTCAGTTCGCCCCGGGCAAAAGCGCTTTCCATCACCAGCACATAAGCTGCCCCCTGAGCCGCGGCTTCGATCAGCTTGCGCGAGGTGGGGCTGCCAATTTCCTCGTCCGAGTTCAAAAGAATATGCACCGGTCGCCGGGGTGAAAGGCCCAGAGCCTGCAAAGCCCGCAAGGCAAATTCGGCTACAACAATTCCTCCCCGCATGTCATATGCGCCAGGGCCGTAAGCTCGCTCGCCTTCGACGCGGAAAGGACGTTGCGCCAGGGTCCCGATATCCCAGACGGTATCGAAATGACAGAGCAACAGGACATAGGGGAGCTGTTCCGCCCCAGGATAAATCACCCGCACGTGATTGCCGCCCGCTGGATTATCAAGGATCTCGGCCTGGGCGCCCAAAGCAGCGAAGCGCGCCTGCAGGTGAGCCGCGAGGCGATCCAAAGCTGGCTTCTCGGTGCTGGGTGCCTCATAGCTAACCAGTTCAGCCAGGGTTTCAAGCAGTCTATCTTCCTGAGAAGCGGCATAAGCTCGCAAAGCAGCAAAATCCATACGTCCTCCATGGAGTGAGGCCTGAAAATGTACGTCAAGTATAAATCAGAATGGGCAAAAGACAATGTTTTGCCACGCGCCCTGGACCGTTCTGGATGGCGGCCCGTCTGAAATGCAGGGCCTATCAGGTTCGGAAAACGTAAAGCGTAAGTAACTACCCACCACCTTGTTAAACTAAATTTAACTGTTTTCAACACGAATAGTTCTGGATGCTTGTAAGCACTGACTTTGGCCCTCACCTCACCCCCCGACCCCCTCTTCTCTCCCAATTGGGAGAGGAGAGGGGTAGGACGACGAAAGCGTAAAATCCTGGTAAACAAAGCGGTAGGCAGTTACAGGCGTAAAACGAAAACACAAGGTTTGGAAAACATCATGAGGCTCTATTTTCGCCGAGAACAATGAAAGCGACCCATATTCAGCCCATGTCAAAATCGGGTACAATAGAGCGGTGGTGTACTATTACCGTGGGAGTGTGAAGAAGCTATGTTAACGTTGGAGGCATTCAAAAAAGCCCTGGGAGAGTGGGCCGGTGTACCGGCTGAAGCGTGGGACGCATCAACCGATCTGACCTGTGATGCAGGCCTGGATTCCCTGGCCCTGGAACAGGTGTTGAGCGGGCTGGAAAGCCTGATTCCCCACCTGAGCCTGACAGAATTCTGGCGCCATCCGACCGTTGGCGCTTTGTATGACCGCTACAAGCAGGCACTTGAAGAAACCTATGAGTGATCTTGAAACTTTGCGCTTCTACCTTATCAAAGGCATAGCCAAAGCCTGCCGCGAATTCGGGCTGATCGAACCTGGAGATCGCATCGCGGTTGGCATTTCCGGCGGCAAGGATAGCTTCACGCTGCTGGAATTGCTGGCTTACGCAAACCAGCATCCCCGATTGGCTCTGCCCGGCGGGCCTTATACGCTCATCGCCATCCACGTGGACGGATCCGAGGCCGGGCTACCGGACCTGCGCCCCGCCTTGCGCCCGTGGCTGGAGGCTTTGGGCGTCCCTTACGTTTTTGTGCCGCTGGAACTGCGGGACGATGAACCCCGTCCCCCCGACTGTTTCCGCTGCGCCTTCAATCGGCGCAAGGCCCTCTTCCTGGCCGCCGAACGCCTGGGATGCCGTAAGGTCGCTTTCGGCCATCACGCTGATGACGCGGCGACGACCACGCTCATGAACCTGCTGCAACAGGGGCGCCTGGAAAGCCTGCTCCCTCGGCGCACGTTCTTCCAGGGCCATTTCACCGTCATCCGCCCTCTGATTTACCTGACCGAGACGGATACCCGACGCTATGCCCGCGTCCGCGGATGGGAGCAGGCGCCCGAAAGCAGTTGTCCGCGCGCGCACATCACTCGACGCCAACAGGTTGAGGCGTTTCTATCCGGTTTTCCACCGCGCGAAAGGGAGCAAATCCGCACCAACCTGTGGCGAGTAGCGCTGGGCCCCACCCTGCAAGCCATGACGAACGAAAAAACATAACACGGGTTATGCCGGGTCCGTGGGGCAGGCGGCTTCGCCTGCCCCAAAGTGCGAAAGGACACTGAGGCTACAACAGGGCAATGCCTTGTCTGCGACAGGTCTCGACTATCTCCATGGGCCACAGGCTGGCCTGAATCTCGCCGATATGCGCCTTGCGCAAATAGAACATGCACAGGCGCGATTGCCCAATCCCGCCGCCGATGGTCTGGGGCAGCTCCCCATTCAACAGGCGCCGATGGAACCACAAGTGCCGGCGCTCCAGCTCGCCGCGCAGTTCCAACTGCCGGAGCAAAGCTTCCGGATCCACCCGAATCCCCATGGAAGACAGCTCGTAGGCGCAATCCAGCAACGGGTAGTAGACCAGGATATCACCATTCAGCCCGCGGTAGCCATTGTGCGTAGGCGTGGACCAGTCGTCGTAATCCGGAGCGCGCCCATCGTGCGGCTGACCATCGCGCAGCGGAGCCCCAATGCCGATAACAAAGATAGCGCCATACTCACGGCAGGCCTCCAGTTCGCGCGCTTTGGGTGGAAGGTGGGGATAACGCTCCAAAAGCTCTTCGCTGTGAATGAAGGTGATCGTTTCCGGCAGCACAGGACGGATCGCCGGATACTGATGGGCGATGTACTTTTCGGTACGTACAATCACATCATAAATACGGCGCACAATGGCTTTCAAAAACTCCAGATGGCGCTCTTCGGGCCGCATGATGCGTTCCCAATCCCATTGATCCACGTAAAGCGAGTGGAGGTTATCGAGCGTCTCATCCGGGCGAATGGCGTTCATATCGGTGTAAATCCCTTCTCCAGGTTGAAAGCTGCCATCAGCCAGGCGTACGCGCTTCCATTTAGCCAGGGACTGTACAATTTCGGCCTGGGCTTCACCCAGCGCCTTCACCGGGAAGCTGACCGGGCGTTCCACACCGTTCAGGTTGTCGTTCAATCCCGTCCCAGCGGGGACAAAGAGAGGCGCGGTGACACGGGTCAAATTCAGTTCAAACGCCAGATTCTCCTGGAAGAAACTCTTGATACGGCGAATGGCCACTTCCGTTTCGCGCACCGTCAACAAAGGCCGATAATCGGCAGGAATACCCCATATTCCACGCATCTTCCACCTCCTTAAAAATGGTGATTCGGGTCGCGCAGGTTTCCGGGCTAACAAAAAACCACGGGCACTTGCGCGCCCGTGGTTTTGGATTGTCGTAACGCCAGAGTTTAGCGTCCGCACCTCCACAGGCGCGCACCCCCGCCATGATTATTATTGGCGTTCTGCAAATCCTGCGTCCTGTGGAAGTCGCGTACCATGATTTTTCCTCTTCCTGATTGCTAACCCGTTTTCGTGAACACGCCAAACTATAGCACAAAGCCGCTAAATGCCAAGTCAAAAGGCGCGCGGGTCCGCTCCAATACCAGTGGGCCGTCGGCATTGTACGGTTATAGCCATCACCGCACCTGGAATCCGTGCCGCCCCCATCAACGGCATCGAAGTCCGGTTAGTGCACGCTCCGTGAACGGGTTTATGTTGCGCCGAGCGTGTCAGCGTCTTGTCAACGGCGCTTGCCATCGGCATGGCAGGTCATTACATCCCAGGCCGATTTTGAGCCAACTGCTCAAGAGCGCTGAGGCAGAACCAACTGTTACACGGGCATTTGTAAGCCGGGCAATCTATGCTATACTCCTCCATAATTAACATTCCTGGCAGGTACGTGCATGACGCTTTTACCGCTTTTGCTCAGTTTAACTGTACTCATAGCCAGCGCCAAGCTAGGGGGGTTAATCGCTTACCGGCTACGGCAACCGGCTGTTTTAGGTGAACTGCTCATTGGTCTCATCCTTGGCCCCAGTTTGATAGACCTGTTGCACAAGAGCTTCCTGTTAACACCTACATTACCCGGCTTCTTAGAAGAGGTGATTTTCGATGTAGCGGAATTGGGGGTTATCTTTCTGATGTTCCTGGCCGGGTTGGAAGTTGAGGTTAAGGAGATGCTGAAAACAGGACGGGTAGCGGTCTTTTCTGGCTCGCTCGGCGTCCTGGCCCCCCTCATCCTGGGGTTTCTGGCCAGCCTGCTGTTTGGTTACAGTCAACGCAGCGCGCTTTTCATCGGCATCGCGCTCACTGCAACCAGTGTCAGCATCAGTGCCCAGACCCTGCTCCAACTCAAGAAACTCCGAACCCGTGAGGGGGTGGCCTTGTTAGGCGCGGCCATCGCTGATGATATCCTGGTTATCCTGATCCTTTCCATATTCGTAGCCTTTACAGACGAGAGCGGAGCCAGCCTTCCCATAGGTCTCATCGTGCTCAAAATGGGCCTGTACCTGCTTGGAAGTAGTGCTATCGCCTTCAAACTTTTGCCGCGCCTGGCCCTTTGGGCCGATCGGCAACCGGTGAGTGAAGGCTTAACTTCGCTTGTGGTGATCATCGCCCTGTTCTTCGCCTGGAGCGCCGAGGAATGGGGAGGATTGGCAGGGATCACTGGTGCCTTTATCGCCGGGGTTGGCCTGGGGCGTAGTCCTTTACGCGACAACATTGAACGTTCCATGCACACCATCACCTACGCCTTTTTTGTGCCCATCTTTTTTGTCAGCATCGGTTTACACGCGGACCTGCATCAGATCACCCTGGATGCTTTGCCCTTTGCTCTAGTCATTATTCTGGCCGCCATTCTTGGGAAAATTCTGGGGGCCGGAGGTGGCGCCAAAATGGCCGGCTTTTCCTGGAGCGAGGCTTTGCGCGTCGGCCTGGGCATGATCAGCCGGGGTGAGGTTGGATTGATTGTAGCCACGGTGGGCCTCAACGCCGGTCTCATCACAACCGAGGGCTTTTCCGTCATCACATTGCTGGTTCTTGTCACTACGCTCATCACTCCACCGCTGTTGCGCTTGAGTTATGCTCAAAGCAAGTAAAGGAGGTTGGCAATGCCTTATGCGGTCTTTGCTGTGATTCCCGACATGGAGCGCTGCCGGGCGGTTTTAGAGGCCTGGGAGGGTCTGGGAGTTTTCAGCGTCACCATTCTGGAAAGTATTGGGATGCAAAAAATCCGCGAAATGTACGGGCAGATGGACGATCTGCCCCTCATACCCTCCTTTCGCCATCTGATTAAAAACGAAGAATATCATCACCGCACCATGTTTGTCGTGCTTGATGATAACTTCGACCTGGATCGTCTGATCGCAGCTACGGACGCCGCAGTGGGAGGCAGCCTGGATGACCCCAACACCGGCATCCTGTTCGTCGTGCCTATCATCCGGGCTCGCGGATTAAAACCCTCCGGGCAGAGCACGCCCCGTTAACCTTCGTTGGTCTTGCGTCGAGGCGTGACCAGGCGCGCGATGATCAAACCGATTTCGTAGAGCAGAAGGAAGGGGACAGTCACGACCGTCATGGTAAAGGGGTCAACGGTGGGCGTGATGACGGCGGCCAGGACGGCGGCGCCCAAAATGCCCCCCTTGCGCCAGCGACGCCACTGCGCCACCTGAACGAGCCCAAAACGTGTCAGGGCCGCTATCACCAAAGGCAACTGGAAAAGAATGCCCATCCAGAGCATGAGGGTGGTTACAAAGCTGATATACTCATCCAGGGTGTAGGTTGGAGCGACGAGGGCGGGTAGAAAACCCCGCAGAAATGTCAGGCTCACGGGAGTCAGAACCCACAGTGCAAACGCTACCCCCAGGGCAAAGAGCAAGGCACTCCCTGGCAAGCTGAAATAGAGCAAGCGTTTTTCATGGGGCAGCAGGCCGGGCGCCATAAAGGCGTAGAGCTGGTAGGCTATGTAGGGGAAAGCCAGGATCAATCCCAGGATAAAGGCGACCTTAAAAAAGATAACGGTCGGAGTCAGGGGACTGACGGCAATGATCTGAACCTGTTGGGCTGTCCCCAACAGATAGAGTAGCACCGGCTCGGTAAAGAAAAGGGCCAGGCCAAACCCTACCAATACCGCGATGAGGCTCCGCAAAAGGCGCAGGCGTAGTTCAGCGATATGCTCAATAAGATCGCGTTGCGGATCCAGCGCCATGACCTTTCAAAGGCTCTTCTTCCTGCGCTATATTCTGAGTTACAAGACCCAGAGTATCATCCCAAAGCCGCCTGAGGTACCCCAAAAAGGCCCCTACCCGCTGGGCTATGCGCAACAATTCCTCTGGCCCAAAAAGGACCAGCAGCAGGCCCAGCAGGAGCAGGACCTCAGGCGTTCCGATGTTGAAAACGTCCATCACTTAGCCTGGGAGGAAGGCGATTCGCTCCTTGTCTCCTCGACGAATTCACCGTGTAGGCCTTCCTGGAAGGCGTGAATGCTCCGGCCCAATTCTTTGGCTAGATTGCTGATGCGCCCCGGCCCAAACAGAAGCAGAGCCAGGAGCAACAAAGTCAAAATTTCGGGTAAACCTGGCATTGGCATTGAGTAACCTCCTGAAATATGGGAAAGGCACAGCGCCCTTCCATTGAATTTGTCAAATCTCAATTTTCCTCATACAATAAAGCTGCCTGAGCACCTGATCCAAACGCGAGCGAGACGACATGAAAACAGGATTAGCCGACTGGGAAGGCGTACGCGCCTATTTTTTGCAGCGTCTGGCCAACGACCTGCCCTCTCACTTGCCGTTCCATGGTCTGCACCGCACTCGTGATGATATTCTCCCGACCATCGAACATTATATCACCAAAACGCAGCTATACCCCGAAGACGCCTTATTGTTACGAACTGCAGCGCTTTTTTACAACGCCGGCTACCTGGAAAAGTACGATGACAACGTTGCCATCGCTGTGCGCATTGCTAACGAAACCCTGCCCTCGTTCGGCTACACATCCAGCCAGATAGCGGCGATTGGGGCCATGATCGTCGCCGTGAACCCGCCGCAAAACCCCTTGACCTTCCTGGCCGAATTATTGTGCGATGTTGACCGGGATTATCTTGGACGCGAAGACTACTTCACCGTCAGCGAAGCTCTGCGCCTTGAATTGATGGCGCACGGGCGCTTTTACTCCCAGGCGGCCTGGCGCGAGGTCCAGATCGCCGAACTGAGCAACCATCGGTATTTTACTGAACTGGCCCGCCAGTTGCGTGAGTATGGGCAACGCCTCAACCTGAGCCGTCTGAACAAAAAGACACCGCCAACTTAAGCCCCATTGGGTTTTGCGTAGTCCCGCTTCATCAACAGACTTGTCCAGGCAAAGGTCAAGTCTTCTTCAGACGTTGCCTCAACTTCGCCGGCACCCGTCCGATTTTCTCCAGTCGAGCCAGCAGTTCCTCCGAATCGAGGGGCGCGGGACTGACGTCGTCCACTGACTCCGCAGTGCCAGGGGGCACAGCCTGGTCCAGGGTCTCCAACCACTGCTCCAGACGGTCTATCTCATGATAGTGTGCGCGGGGCAGGCCGTCCAAAACCTCCTCCACCCCACGCTGATAGAGCACAAAGTCCGCTGCAGCCAGCGCTACCTGCTCCAGGAACGGCATCCATTCCGGGATAGGCGGAGCGGGAGGCGGTAAAGGCGTCAGCGCTATCAAGCGCCCCTGATCCAACAAAGCCCGCTGGGCTGAATTGGGTTGCCAGGAGTCACTGCCACCGCGAAGCCAGAGCAGCACCTCCCCTTCGCTGCAACTTAGCTCCTCCAGCAGAATTTTCTCCACCGGACTCCCCTCAAAAACCGCGGGTAACACGGACTCCCCTACCAGCATACCTGCGGTCTCGCGCACCTGTTCCTGCGCCTCAGGCTCCAGGTCCTCCGGCGGCAGGTAGACCAGCGGACGTCCCAACAAAGCCGGCGAACCCGTGATGAACAACAGCGCCGGTCGCATCACCTCTTGTAAGCGCCGCTTCAGGCCACGCGGATAGCCCGGCTCATCCCACCGCACCGCGGGGATATCGGGCAACGTCGGCGGAAGTGGATGCAAGGCCTGAGCTTCGTCAGGGGTCAGGCCCCAGGCCCCTGCAGCCTGAGGGAGCTGCGCCAGTACCTCAGCCAGATTCGCCCCCTGGGCCTGCCAGCGTGCCAGCAACGCCTTGGCCCGCGGAGGACGCAGGCCGCTGTTAAAGATAAACCACACCCATAGCCGTGTCTGTTCGCTCATATTCTGGCCTCTTTCTCAATCCAGATGGTCACCGGTCCGTCGTTAAGGAGTTCTACCTCCATGTGAGCGCCGAAGACTCCGCTCGCAGTTGGCACTCCTTCCTCCTCCAACCCGGCGATGAAAGTCCGCACAAGCGGCTCGGCCTGGTCCGGCAGGGCCGCCGCGGTAAACGAGGGGCGGAAGCCGCTACCAATGTCCCCGTAAAGCGTGAACTGTGAAACCACCAGGGCCGATCCCCCCGTCTGGCGCAGCGAAAGATTCATCTTGCCCGCCGCATCGCTGAAGACACGCAGATTGGCCGTTTTATGGGCCACCCAGCGGGCCACCTCCGGCGTATCCCCCTGTCCAACGCCCAGCAATACCAGCAGACCCGGCCCGATCTCCGCCACCGTCAGACCATCCACCCGGACGCGGGCCCAGGTCACCCGTTGAATCAACGCGCGCATACTACTATCTCCCCATCGCCACGACAAAAGCCAGCGCCAGACCACCATCGTGCGTCAGGCTCACGCTCCATTCCGTCAGGCCCTGCTGCGCCGCCAGCTCGGCGGCCCGACCGTGCAGGACCAGGAAGGGTTTACCGAAGCCGTCATTGAGCACTTCCACATCATGCCAGCCGATGCCCGCCGGCGAAAGCAGGCGCATCCCCACCCCCAGAGCTTTAGCCGTAGCCTCCTTGGCGGCAAAACGCGCCGTCAGCTCGGCCAGGCGCCCGCGCGCGTATAACCGCTCGCGCGCGGAGTAGATGCGCTCCAAAAACCGTTCGCCATGGCGGGCTACTGCTGCCTCAAGCCGGGCTATCTCGACAATGTCCGTGCCACAGCTCAACATGGTACCGTCGGCCCCGCCATAGCCAGAACATAGCGTTCCGGATCCAGCCAGCGCTGCGCCGCCGCCTGCACATCCTCAGGTCGCAGGTTCATGACCAAATCCCGATAGCGCTGCAGATAATCCAGACCCAACTGATGGCGTTCCATATTCACCAGAATCCGCGCCACGCCCTCATTCGTCTCTAGCTGCAGCGGCAAACTTCCCACCAGCATGGCCTGACTATCGGCCAGCTCATCCCCAGGGACAGGCTCCTCGCGTAAGCGCCGGACCTCCTCCAGGATGAGCCTCTGAGCCTGACGCACGTGCTCCGGGTCCACCCCGGCGATCACCTGCCACGGGCCTGGTCCCAGGCCTCCTTCTACGGCACTGTAAACATAGTACGCCAGCCCATGGTCATCGCGCACCGTCCGCCCCAGGCGCCCCATCATGCCAAATACCCCCAGCACCGCATTGGCCAGATAAGCCGCCAGGAAGTCCGGTTCCTTGCGTGCCGGGCCGCGCCAGCCCAGGCGCAGGTCCACCTGGCTTTTTTCGGGGATGAAGACATGCTGCTCTTGTGGGACCAGGGGCACAAGCGGTGGCAAGTCTGGCACGGGAGGACGTTGCGCGTGCCAATCCGCAAAAGCCGCCTCCACCTGCTGCACAGCCGTCGCCGCCTTGATGGCTCCCACAATGACAATGACCATCCCCTGCGGGGCGAAACAAGTCCGATGAAATTGCACCAGGTCATCGCGGGTGATGCGCGCGATCGTTTCCGGATAGCCCAGATTGCTGCGCCCATACGGATGGTCACGGGTATAGAGCAATTCGTTCAAGACCAGCGCGGCCATCCGCTGAGTATCGTGCGCCCGTTCCATGAGGGAGGTAATAATCTCCGAACGCACTTTTTCCACCTGTTCGGCCTCAAAGGCGGGATGCTGCAGGATGTCGCTGAGCAGGTCCAGCAGATGCGGAAAAGTCTCACTCAGGCCCTTACCGGCAAACGTGACGCTATGCTCACTTGCCTCCAGCCCCAAC
This sequence comes from Anaerolineae bacterium, assembly GCA_034434315.1. Lineage (GTDB taxonomy): Bacteria > Chloroflexota > Anaerolineae > B4-G1 > SLSP01 > DAOTZR01. The sequence goes on along the minus strand of DAOTZR010000160.1, from coordinate 8,048 downwards.
ATCAAGGCCTCGCTTTCCAGCTCTTCGTACAAGACCGCAAAAGGCCGCCGCAGGGTGCCCCTCTCCATCACATCGGCGCAGAATCCCGCCAGCCCTGCCAGCTCCGGCGGCTCATCAATGGCTCCGACGGGCAGATAGCCCCGTACGACTACGGCGGGACTATCAAAATTTTCGCGCACCAGCACGGTGATGTTGTTCGCCACGACCTGGCGCACCACATTTTGGGGTCCCGGAAGGGACAGGGTCTTACGCATATTGCCTCCAGATGTGTGCCCGACGCGGACACAAGGGTAAGGGATGGGGAGGGCTGGCACCAGCCCTCCCCTTACAGGGTCGCTTACTGCGCTTTGAGCATACCGATCTGCGCGAAGTCGTCCGGACCCAGGCCATCCACCTTAGCAGCTGGCTTATAGGTGCTCAGCATCTCCTCCTGGGTCGGCTTGAGATCCGCCGGCCAGATCAGGTCCATGATGCGGGTGTGATTGGCGTCGGCGGGGGCCCCGCCAAAGCGCCACTGTTGCGCCGTAGCTTCCACGTCGCGCACGCGCCACACACCGCTGGCCGGGAACCCTTCCTGGCCCAGTACCGCTGCAGCGTAAGCCCAATCCTGGGGATTGTCGCCCAAAACCGACCTGGGGACTTTGATTGTGACCTTGCTCTGTCCCGGATCGGCGATGATGGTGAGCGCCGCATCAATCTGTTTGGGACCTTCTGCCGAAGGCACGTAAACACCCGGCGTCCAGCCCTCGATCCAGATAGCGTAATCCCAGGCATAGTCCGAACTGAGCGCCGCGTTGCGTCCGGGCAGGAGCAAGCGCTCCCCGCTGGCCGGGCCATCCTTGTCAATGTAGATATCGAAGGTCTGCACCGAAACGCCGTTGGGTGACCCCCACGGGTTCTGCAACGGTCCGCGCAGAGTGAAGCGGAAGACGATGTTGTTATCGTCATAACTCACGCTGAAGGCTGTAGCATCGAATGCGCCCGCCTGGAACACGGCATCGGTGGCGTACGTGTAGGTCCCCGGCCCATGATCATCATTGGCCGGATCGGCAACTTCCAACACGGGCGTCGTCAGGCCCAGGTCGGGTACCACCACCAACGAGGGGCCGGAAGCGGGCAAAATCTGGACATCCGCCATCTGCTCCGGAAGCCCCTGGCTCAGCACGGCACGCATCTGAATTCGGTCGCCACTGTCGGCTTGCGGCGCCAGGGCTGCGAGCGGCAGCGCCACCTCCAATACCCGGCCATTGGGCTTGAGCGCCACGTCGAACGTCTGGTCGGTCGCGGCCCAGCCAGTCCCATCAAAAGCATAAAGCTGCACCTCTACCACCTTGGCGTTAGCCTCCAGGGTGATAGCGGCCAGGCGGGTAGCTCCGAAGCCCAGGATGGTGGTGGGTTTCCCGTACATCGAAAAGACGCTTTGCGCCTTGGCCGGACCGGGCGGGAGCAGGTAGATGCCCAACACGGTGCGCGCCGCATCCGACTGGGCGGTCGTCAACGCTCCCCAATCAAAGGCCGCATCCACACGCAGGTAGAGATGGGTGGCATCGAAACCGTAGTAGAGCCGCGCCAGGGGCAGGCTGCCGGCCGCCATGGCACCACCGGCGGCTTCGTAGTAGCCCGCAGCATCCCATTCGCCATCGGCAGCGACACCGTCCAGGGTCGGAGCAATCAAGGCTTTAGCGGCCTGCTGCGCGCTGGCCGGCGCCTGGGCAATAATGGGAACGTCCAGCCAGTCAGGCGGGGTTTCCCCCAGAGCCAGATAGACCTGCTTGAGGGTGTCGCGATACTGCTTATCGAAATCCTCGTCCGCCCCGGAATTCTGATCCGTGCCGTACCACCAGAACCAGTCCGACCCCTCGGCGATGAGCATATAGGTCCGCGCCTGTTCCAGAGCCTGCTCGCTCGGCGCCTGGCGCTGGCCGCGTTCGTACTTGGACAGGAAATCACGCACCTGCGTCAGATAAGTCCAGGCGCGGTTCTCTTCATCCTCGCCGATCCAAGTGGAAAAGTCATGGCTGATCCACGACCCGGCCCAGAGATTATCAATTTTCGCGCTCGGCTCGGACGGGAATTTGTCCAGATATTCGGAAGGCGTCACGGTGACGATGGTTTCGTCCTCGGAAAGGAGCTGGTACAGGGTGTTGAGGAATTCCTTCCCATCGTTGTCGTAATGCTCCCAGGCGTTTTCACCATCCAGAATGACGGTGACCAGATGGGGGCCGGTGGCATTTTCGGCCTTGAGCTGATCGCGGATAGCGTGGACGCGGTTGATAAAGTCCTGGGCGGCCAGTTTGCCGGACATGCCGGAATAGGTGAAGCCGACCTTATCGGAGAGCACAACATCGCGGAACACCATGGCTACCGGGATGTTGCGGCTGCCGACAACGGTGTAGGGGCGATAAAGCTTATCGGCCTGCTGGACTACGTCCTTCGTGTTGCGGGTAAAGCCGTCGAGGCCGATGGATTTCGCCAGCACGCCCTCGTCCGAGGCCATCCAGCGCAGACCGGCTAGACCGACCATGTTGACGATGAGTTGATCTACCGAGCCTTCCGCCGGCCACATGCCCCGTGGGGCTACGCCAAAGTGCTCCTGATAGAGCTGGACCCCACGCTCAACTTGTTCGACGGCGTCCTGACCGTAGCGGAAAGGCGGCGCCGGCAGTTCAGCCGAGGGCATGGCGATCTTGGCCAGCCCCGTATCAATCAGCAGGGGCAGGATGGGATGGGCAAAGGGCGTCATGGTGACTTCGATTTGCCCGGCTTCCTGCAGTTCTTTGTGCACGGGAATGACCTGGGCGATCAGGCGTTGATGTTCCTGCAGCACGATGGCCTTATCGGCTTCGGTGAAGTTGCGCTCTTTGGCTACCAGGTCGGCCAGAGGCGGCTGAGCCAGAAAACCGGGATCCGTCCAGCCCAGGTTGAACAGCACCTGCAGGTCCAGGTAATCCTGCGTGGTGTAGGCATTCACATCCTTGCTATCCGCAGGCCGCTTATCGCGCAGCTCAACATAGCGCGGGAAACGCTGGATGATCTTGGGATTGATGTCGAAGAAGTAGCGCAGGATGAAGCTCTTCTGTTCATCCGTCAACTGGTCCGCAGGAACCTCAGTGTGCACCCAGTAGGCATCTTTGGTCCCGGACTGCAGATCATCGAGCTGGCGAATCAGGCTGGGTGTGAGGTTGAAGGTGACATGAATTTTGGGATAGGCTTTGAGCATGGCCGCCATATCCACATAATCTTTAGCCGCATGCAACCGCACCCAGGGTTTGGCATAGATGCTGGTTTGCGGATCCTTGAAGTAAACCGGCTGGTGTTGGTGCCAGATGATAGCGAGATAGAGCACATCTTCAGCAGCGGGCGTAGGCTCCTGAGTCGGGGCCGCGGTCTCTGTCGCCGTCGCCGTCGGTTCCACCGTCGGCTTAGGCCCACAAGACGTGATCAGGAGCATTATCAACAGGACAAAACTCAACCACGAACGACGCATTGCATCCTCCTTCCTGAACACAAGATTGAAAGGGCATGACCCCCATGGATTATAAAACAGAACGGTAGAGAGCACAATGTCAGTGCTCGATTTCGTAGCCCGCGGCAATCCAGGCGTTCATGCCGCCCGGCATGTTGTGGACGTTGGTGAAGCCCTGATCGCGCAGGTACGCATAGGCCTGATGGCTACGATTCCCGCTGCGACAAACCAGAATCACTTCGGTATCGCGCGGGACTTCCTGCAAGCGCTTGGGCAACTGTCCCAGAGGTATCAGCACCGCACCGGGGATATGGCCAGCCTGGTATTCATCAAGCTCCCGGACATCCACAATCACCACCCCACCCTGCTGATAGATTTTATGCACATCCTCCGGCTTGACATCTGCCGCCAGGGTAAGCGCGGGAGTTGCAACCGGCATGTTTTGAGACCCTGATGGATCCTTCGAAGGTGCAGTTGGTGCACATGCTACCACCAACACCATCACGAGCAAACCCACCCACCACAAACGTTTGAGAGCCATCTCTTTCCTCCTTACTTTGGCTGATAGAATCAACACACCGATTATATCATAAAAAAATCTTCTTTATTAGGAAATCAGTCGAATCTGGCTTCCAGGGATATAGAGTAAGACAGCCGGGGATAAGCCATAGTAAAGCCTCGGTCCACCCTGCCCCTGAATCCTCCGCAGCCCTCCAGGACGTATGCCCTCAAGACGGGCCGGGTCTGGCAGTATACCCAGGTTGAGTATAATAAAGGGGCATAGCTTTCAACTTTGCAACCCGAATCGTATCATAGAGGAGAGACCCATGAACTGGTTGACCAGGCTGTTCACCCGAACCCAAGGCGCGCCCGCGGACGAACCGCGCGATCGCGATGGGGTGTACATTTACGTCAAATGCCAGCGCTGCGGGGCGCCAATCATGGCCCGTGCGGATAAGCGCTTCGACTTTGAGCGCAATCTGGAAACCGGCGGCTACATCTGGCACAAGGAATTGATGGATGGAACCTGCTTCCAACTGATTCGCGCCGAAATCGAATTCGATGCAACCTGGCGCATCGTCCGGGAAACCATCCAGGGCGGCGAACGCATCTCCTGGGAAACTTATCGGGCATTGACAAAGCCCAAATCAGAATTAGAATAATTTTCTGTATTTTGATTAAAAACTAAAGGCCCGGTTTAGCCAGAGAGCAGGCTGGGCCTGATTCTATTTTAAGGAGTATAAGTTAACAAAGGATCTGATTTATGGTGACTATTGAACATCATACAGGCACAACCATTGTGCGGCGGCAATCGGAATACCAGCCGCAACCCAGCGTCCAAACCTGGTTGATCGGACGTCCACTGCCCACCGCGGACGCCCCGCATCAAACGATTGGCAAACTCATCGGCCTGGCCGTCTTCGCCTCGGATGCCCTGTCTTCCACAGCTTACGCCACCCAGGAAATTCTCACCATCCTGGCCCTCGCCGGCGCGATGGCCATGAATCTCACCTTCCCGATTACTATCGCTATCGTCGTTCTGCTGGCCATCGTAACCATCTCTTACGAACAAACCATTCACGCCTATCCCGGCGGCGGTGGAGCTTACATCGTCGCGCGCGACAACCTGGGAGAACTGCCGGCCCAGATCGCCGGGGCCGCTCTGCTCACCGACTACATCCTTACCGTAGCAGTCTCCATCTCTTCAGGCGTGGCGCAACTGGTCTCAGCTTACACTGCGCTGTACCCCTACCGCGTCATCCTGGCAGTGAGTCTGGTTTTGTTCGTTATGCTCATCAACCTGCGCGGGGTCAAAGAATCGGGGACGTTCTTTGCCATTCCCACCTACTTTTTCATCACGATGATGTTTATCACAGTAGGAGTAGGCCTGTACCGCTACTTCACGGGCCAGTTAGGAACCCTGACCGATCCGCCTGAGCTGCAACTGATCCACGAAATGCAGCCGCTCACCCTGTTCCTGATTTTGCGCGCCTTTGCCAGCGGTACGGCCGCGCTGACCGGTGTCGAAGCGATTTCCAACGGCATCACGGCTTTCAAAGAGCCGCGTAGCCGTAACGCCGGCATCACCCTAATCTGGATGGCCTGCATTCTGGGCACCCTGGTCTTAAGCATCAGCTTCCTGGCCACACACATCCAGGCAGTCCCCTCAGAATACGAAACGGTCATTTCGCAAATAGCCCGGACCGTCTTCCAGAGCCGCGGCATCCTTTACATGGCGATCATGACCGGTACGACCGTCATCCTGATCATGGCCGCAAATACGGCCTTCGCCGACTTCCCCCGTCTGGGCGCCTTGCATGCCGGGGATGGGTTCCTGCCGCGCCAGATGACCTACCGCGGTAGCCGTCTGGTTTACTCGCGCGGGATTGTTACCCTGGCCGTCATCGCCTCCCTCCTCATCATCGTCTTCCAGGCCAACGTCACCCGCCTGATTCCCCTGTACGCCATCGGCGTGTTCCTGTCCTTCACCCTTTCCCAAACCGGCATGGCGATCCGCTGGTGGAAAACAGGCCACCTCAAGCCCGGCGAAGTCATCCAGGAACCCGGCTCAGAGCTGCGCTATGATGCTAACTGGCTTATCAAAATGATCGTCAACGGCGTGGGAGCCCTCTCCACCCTGATCGTGATGATCATGTTTGCCGTGACCAAATTCATGGATGGCGCCTGGATCATTGTCATTCTAACCCCGGCCCTGGTAGCCGGCTTCTTCGCCATCCACCGCCACTACAAACACCTGGCCCATAAGCTTTCGCTGGAGAACTACGGGACCGCGCCCCGGGTCTCCCGGCATCGCGTCATCCTGCTCATCGGCGGCGTACATCGGGGTTCCCTGGCCGCTTTGCGGTATGCCCGTACCCTCTCACACGACGTCACGGCCATTCACGTGTCCATTGATCCCCAGGAAGCCGAAAAAGTCCGGCAAAAATGGGAACTCTGGGGCGAAGGTGTGCGCCTGGTTATCCTGGACTCGCCCTATCGCCTGCTCCTGGAGCCTCTGCTGGCTTACATCGAATACATCCTGGCGCATCGCCAACCCAACGAACAAATCACCATCGTCGTACCGGAATTTGTCGCCCGCAGTCGCTGGAGCAGCTTCCTGCACATGCGCACCGCTCAGCTACTCCGTGCGGCACTCATCACTAAGAAAGGTCTGGTAGTTGTCAGTGTCCCCTACCTGGTGGACGACCATGAGGAGGAAAAAGCATGAAAGTCATCATTGTAGGTTGCAACTGGCTGGGTATTGAACTGGCCCACAATCTCCATAAACGAGGCCATCAAGTCGCGGTCGTAGACCCAAGCGCCGAAGCGCTCAAAAACCTGCCCTCTACGTTCCATGGGCGCGCCATCGAAGGCGACCCCCTGAACCAGGGCGTATTGGAGCGCGCCGGCATCAAAACCGCCGAGGCTATCGCCATCGTCACCAACAACGACATTCTGAACGCAACCGTCGGCCACATCGCCCAGAACTATTACAAAGTTTCGCGCATCGTGGTCCGCAACTACGACCAGCGCTGGATGCCCCTGTACGAAACCTTCAAGCTCAACGCCGTCAGCCCGACCCTGTGGGGCGCGGAACGCATCGAAGCGCTGCTCCAGCCCAGCGCCCTGCGTTTAATCGCCACTGCCGGCAACGGCGAAATCGAAATCTACGAATTCAAAATCCCCGCCGAATGGGACCAGCGCAGCCTGGGCGAGCTGATAGCCCAGATCCCTGGCTGCCTGCCGGTGGCCCTGATCCATCACAGCGAGGCCAGCCAGCCCTGCGCCGAAACCGTACTCAAAGCCGGGGACCTGCTCCACCTTAGCCTGACGCGCTCCCAGCTCGCCACGCTCAAGCGTTTACTAAAGATTGAGGAGGCCTGACATGTTCGTAATCATTGCTGGCGGCGGTCGCACCGCCTCTCAACTCACCACCCTACTCCTGGCTCATGACCATGACGTCCGCGTCCTGGAAGACCGTCCGGAGATCCTGCGCCGTATGCACCAGGAACTACCCAGCGAAGTCATCTTTGAAGGCAAGGCCACCGATCCGGCCAACCTGGAAGCTGCGGGCATCGAAAAAGCCCACGTCCTGGCCGCCATCACGCCGGATGACGCGGAGAACCTGGTCCTGTGCTACATGGCCCGCGAGCGCTACAAAGTCCCGCGCATCATCGCCCGCGTCAACGACCCGCGCAACGCCTGGCTTTTCACCCAAGACCTCTTCCATGTTGACGCGGTGCTCAACCCGGCCCAGGTCCTTTCGGCCCTCATCCAGGAGCAAATATCGCTGGGGGACATGATGACCCTGCTCAAACTCAACCAGGGCGACTACTCCCTGGTCGAGGAAAAAATACCCGCAGGCGCTCCCATCATAGGCCAGGCCATCAAAGACCTGGGCCTGAACGAGGAATGCGTCATTGCCGCCATCATTCGCCATGGCAAAGTCATCATTCCCCGCGGCATCACCACTTTCGAAGCGGGCGATGAGGTCCTGGCCATCACCAACCGTGAAGGCGCCCATCAACTGGCCCGCCTGCTCACCCCCATCGCCTAGCACCTGCACGCCAACGGGGCGCCC
>DAOTZR010000159.1:0-7007 GCA_034434315.1 Anaerolineae bacterium | reverse complement strand
AGACGCCTTACGCCCTGGCTCTGGAGGGGAACGCGCCGCCCGCCGTATGGGTGGGGCGGACGTATGTGGCGTTGCTGAGCGCGCCGGGGCGCGTCCCCGGTTGCACACAGACCTGGCCGCCCTTGTGTCAGTATCCTTTGGGGTGGTATTTGTATCGGCAGCAACCTTTGCCCGGCATCAAGACGCGCGTCGCGTTGTGGCTGGGACCTGAATGATGAGAGGAGGGTAATCATGGACGAAAAGTATGCCCTGACCGGGGAACCGGCACGGACTCCTATGCGCGGGGATGAGCGTATTAATTTTTTGCAGCAGTTCTTTTACGATATCGAACTGGCCTGGCGTTTGTTCTGGGATAAGCGGGTTTCGTTTTTCCCCAAGCTTATCCCTTTGGCCTGGCTGGCGTATTTCTTGTCTCCGATTGATATTGCACCGGATGTGGCTCCGGTCCTGGGGCAGGTGGATGATCTCTCACTTTTCTTTATTGCCCTCAAGTTGTTCATCTCCCTGGCCCCGCGCGCCATCGTTGACGAGTATCTGGAACGCATGGGCTTGTTGAGGCATGGTAAGGAGGAGGTCGTCATCGAAGGTAAGGCGCAGGAGGTTTCGCTGCATCCAGAGGAGGCGGACCAGGGCATGGAGGACGTGGAGACCGAAAAGCCAGAAGCGGATCAAGCGGTGTGACGTCGTCCCCAGGAGGGACAACCAATCTTGTGCAAGGAGGCGGAACTTGAAACCTTTAGTTGAATCTGTCCCTAATTTCAGTGAAGGCCGTCGTGTTGAAGTGATTGAGGCCATTGTGGCCGAAATGCGCGCCGTGCCCGGCGTAAAGGTATTGGATGTCGAATCCGACCCGGACCACAATCGGTCGGTAGTCACCATCGTGGGAGCTCCTGCGGCCGTCATCGAGGCCGATTTCCGCGCCATCGCCAAGGCCCAGGCCTTGATTGACATGGATGAGCATCGTGGCGCACATCCGCGCATTGGCGCTACAGACGTGGTGCCCTTCGTCCCCCTCAGCGGGGTGTCCATGGAAGAATGCGTCGAGCTGGCTCGCACCCTGGGCAAGCGCGTTGGTGAGGAGCTGGGGATACCGGTATACCTGTATGAGGCTGCTGCAACCCGCCCCGACCGGGTCAATCTGGAGAATATCCGCCGCGGGCAATACGAAGGCCTGAAGCAGGAGATTGAGACCGATCCGGACCGGGCGCCGGACTTTGGCCCGGCGAAACTGGGCAAAGCCGGGGCTACGGTGATTGGGGCGCGCCCCTTCCTGGTTGCCTTTAACGCCTATCTCAACACGGATGATGTTGAAAAGGCCAATAAGATCGCCCGTGCTTTGCGCTACTCCAATGGCGGTTTTCGGTATGTGAAAGCCATGGGCGTGCTGGTGGCGGGCCAGGCGCAAGTCTCCATGAATATGACCGATTTCACGCAGACCCCTCTGCATCGCGTTCTGGAGACTTTGCGGCGTGAGGCGCAGCGCTATGGCCTCAGCATCACGCACACCGAAATCGTGGGGCTGGTCCCCGAAGCGGCTCTGGTGGACGCGGCGCGCTGGTACATGCAGCTCGATCTGTTTAATCCCGATCAAATCCTGGAGCACAAGCTCTACAGCCTGGATGAAGGGGCCCCTCTGGGGTTTGTGGACGCCGTAGCTGCGGATAGCCCCGCTCCGGGCGGCGGCGCGGTTGCGGCCCTGGCCGGGGCGCTGGCGGCGGCCCTGGCGGTGATGGTCGCACGGCTCACCGTGGGCAAGCGCAAGTATGCCGGAGTCAGCGAGGAGATGGCGAAGCTGATCACCCTGGGTGAGAGCCTGCGCGCTGCGCTGTTGGGGCGGATGGATGAAGATACCCAGGCTTTTAATCGGGTGATGGCGGCCTACAAGCTGCCCAAAGAGACGCCGGAAGAGCAGGCTGCGCGTCAGGCCGCGGTCCAGGAGGCGCTCGTCGCCGCTACGCTGGTGCCCCTGCGCACGGCCCAGGACGCCCTTGCAGCTCTGGAACTGGCTCTGGTGGTAGCGCAGAAGGGCAACACCAACGCCATCAGTGATGCCGGCACGGCGGCCTGGATGGCGATGGCGGCCATCCAGGGTGCGGCCTTGAACGTCCGTATCAATGCCGCCGGCATCGAGGACGCGGCCCAGAAACAAACCTGGCTGGCCGAGACGCATCGCGTGCTTACGCGCGCCGAATCGCTCCTGGCCCAGATCCGGGAGGCGGTCGAACAACGGGGTGGGCTGGCCTAGCCCGCTGAGCGGCACACACACAAGGACGGCCCCTGCGGGCCGTCCTTTTTGTTTTTGTCCTTTCCGACTTTTCTGGGTAAACAAAAAGCCAGGAGACCAGGTCTCCCGGCTTTGGTGGGCGGTATAGGACTTGAACCTATGGCCTCCGCGATGTCAACGCGGCGCTCTGGCCACCTGAGCTAACCGCCCATGCGAGCGGGATTATAACACACATGCCGATTTTGGCAAATCCCCCTCACAGCTCCTGCAGCGTGTCTTGCAGAATCGGCAGGATACTGTGGGCTTTACCCGCACCCACAGCTACGCAGGCCATCGGTGCTTCGGCCACGAACACCGGCACCCCCGTCTCCTGTGTCAGCAAGTCATCCAGATGGCGCAACAGCGACGTCCCGCCGATCATGGTCATACCGCGGTCAATAATATCGGCGGCCAGTTCGGGCGGGGTACGCTCTAGCACGGACTTAACCATACCCACGACGACACTCAAGCTTTCTGTTAGCGCTTCAGCAATATCATCGGAGCTGATTTCCACACTGCGCGGCAACCCGGTCACCTGATCGCGGCCCTGCACTTCCATGCGCAGCAACTCACGGCCCGGAATGGCCGACCCGATGCGGATTTTTGCCTCTTCGGCTGTGGGCTGGCCAATGATGAGGTTGTATTTACGCCGGATATAGGTGATGATCGCCTCATCCATGCGGATGCCGCCCACGCGGATGGCGGTTGACGTGACCACGCCGTAGAGCGAAAGCACCGCCGCCTGGCTTGTCCCGCCGCCCAGGTCCACCACCATATGGCCGCCGGGGATATGGATCGGCATTCCGGCTCCCAAAGCTCCGGCCAGGGGTTCAGGGATAAGGTAAGCCGCGCCAGCTCCCGCTTCCAGGGCAGCCAGGCGTACCGCGCGCCGTTCCACCTGCGTCACGCCGAAAGGCACCGTCAGGCACACACGCGGGCGCAGCAGGCGCAGGCGCCCAATCGCGCGGTTGATGAACCGGCGCAGCATTTCGCGGGTGATGCGGTAATCGGCAATTACGCCATCCCGCAAAGGGCGGCGTACGCGGAACGACTGCGGCGACCGCCCGATCATCGCCTCGGCTTCGGCCCCCACCGCCAGCACCTCACCGGTCCTGATGGACTGGGCGATGACGGATGGCTCCTGCAGGACGATGCCGCGTCCGCGCACGTAAATCAACACGTTAACCGTGCCCAGGTCAATTCCCAACTCATCAACTAAGAATGGCATGCACCCTCTTTAATCTTCAAGTTTAAGTTCAAACCCAACCCGCCTATTTTACCACAAGATAGAACCGGCCCTCAACTTTTCGGCCCGACTTTAGGCGTGGGTTTGCGTTGCTGCACGATACGCAGACGGGTTTCGGCGCGTTCGCGTTTGGCCAGGTAACGCTCGCGCTCGGCGGGCGAGAGGCCTTTTTCCTGCAGTTTGGCCAGGGCCTTTTTCAGAGCCTGTCGGGCGCGCTCTTCGTCAATCTCTTCGGGGGCCTCAGCCGTCTGCGCCAGGACGATGACACTATCGGCTGTAATCTGCGCCACCCCGCCATGAATGGCGAAGGTAAACATTTCGCCCCGTTGCCTGGCGACCAGATCGCCTTCACCCAGGGCCGTGATGAGCGGCATATGGCGGGGCAGCACCCCCAGCTCTCCGACATGGCCGGGGAGCTTGATGTATTCTACCTCACCTTCGAAAAGCTGTTTTTCAGGAATCACAATGACCAGGTGCATGGATGACCTCAGGCATGGCGCAAAGCGTAGCCCTTTTCAACAGCCTCATCAATCGTGCCCACCATGTAGAAAGCCTGTTCGGGCAGATCGTCATGCTGGCCTTCGAGAATTTCGCGGAAACCGCGCACTGTCTCTTCAATAGGCACAAACTTACCCGGTAAGCCGCTGAAGCGCGTCGTCACATGGAAGGGCTGGGTCAAGAAACGCTGAATCCGACGCGCGCGGGCAACCAGCAACTTGTCGTCCTCAGAAAGCTCATCAATACCCAGGATGGCGATGATATCCTTCAGGTCCTCATAGCGCTGCAGGACTCGTTGCACCTCGCGGGCCACGCGATAGTGCTCTTCTCCCACCACCGTGGGCGTGAGGATGCGCGAGGACGAGGTGAGGGGATCCACGGCGGGGTAGAGGCCCTGCGCCGCTAGCCGGCGCTCCAGGGTAATCGCGGCGTCCAGGTGCGCGAAAGTGGCCACCGGCGCTGGATCGGAATAATCGTCAGCCGGAACGTACACAGCCTGCATCGAAGTGATGGACCCGCGCCGGGTGCTGGTAATCCGTTCCTGCAACTGGCCCATATCCGCCGCCAGCGTGGGCTGGTAACCGACGGCACTCGGCATGCGTCCCAGCAGGGCCGAAACCTCCATACCGGCCATCACGAAACGATAGATGTTGTCAATGAAAATCAGCACATCGCGGCCTTCATCGCGGAAATACTCCGCCATGGTCAGGGCCGTCAGACCAACGCGGAAGCGCACACCCGGGGGCTCGTTCATCTGGCCGAAAATCATCACCGCATTGTCAATCACCTCGTACTCATGCAGCTCGCGGTAGAACTGGGTGCCTTCGCGGGTGCGCTCTCCGATGCCAGCGAAGACTGAAACCCCTTTATGCACGCGCGCCATGGTATACATCAGCTCGGAGATGATGATGGTTTTACCCACGCCGGCTCCACCAAACACCCCGGTCTTACCGCCCAGTGTGAAAGGCGCGATCAAATCAATGACCTTGATGCCGGTCACGAACATCTGGTTGCGTGTGGATTGCTCCGCAAAGTCTGGCGCGGGCTGATGAATCGGGCGCAGCTCGGCGCTGGTGATAGGAGCTTTCCGGTCAATGGGCTGGCCCAACACATTGAACACACGGCCCAGAGTTTCCGGTCCCACCGGTACGCGGATAGGTTCACCGGTATCCACAACGGTCAACCCTCGTTCCAGGCCGTCCGTTGTGTCCATGGCCACGCAGCGCACCCAACCGTTGGGGAGTTCCTGTTCGACTTCCAGAATCAGCTTGCGCTCGGGAAGTTGGGCCTCCAGAGCGGAATAAATCTCCGGGATTTCGTTAACCGGAAAGGCGACATCCACCACCGCGCCTTTAATCTGGACGATACGACCAAGCGTTCCTTTTGCCATGCAGCCTCCCTATCGAATCGCCTGCAGGGCCTCGGCCCCGCCGGCAATATCCAGCAATTCATTGGTAATCAGTTGCTGCCGGGCCTTATTGTAGGCCAGCGTCAGTTCCTGCACCAGGGTCTCCGCGTTGCGCGAGGCATTTTCCATGGATACCATCCGCGCTGCATGCTCGCTGGCGCTGGACTCAAGCATATAGTGGTACAACTCTGCCGTAAGCATCTGGGGCAGGAAAGTTTTCAGGATGATTTGTTGTTCGGGCTCATAAACAAAGTCGTGCTGCGTGCCCGTCGCGGCCAGTTGGATAGGCACATAGCGCTCGATGCGGGCTTCCTGAGTGAGCACGTTTTTGAACTGCGTGTAAACGATATAAACCTCGTCAAACGTGTGTTCAAAGTCATCCAGGATCAGATGAGCATAGCGTTGTGCATCATGATACGTGGGGACACTGCGCGGGGCGTCAAAATGGTAACGGATGGGGACTCCGGCACGGGCCAGCAGATCGCGGCCCTTGCGCCCAATCGTAAAAGCCTCCACCTGTTGTCCGGCGTGGGCCTCGTAAAACTGCAGGGCTTCACGCAGCACATTCTGATTGTAGGCGCCGCACAATCCCCGGTCTGACGTCATCACGACCATGAGGATGCGCTGGACCGGCTCGCTCACGCGAAGCCAGGGAATGTGGTTCAACCCCTCGGTCTGGCTACTAAGCTGCTCCAGGAAAGTTTTAGCCCAGCGATAATAAGGGCGGGAATTAAGCGCCTGTTGCTGCACCCGGCGGACCTTGGAAGCCGACACGGCCTGCATAGCGCGGGTGACCTTGACCAGGTCACGTGTGCTACGGATGCGGCGTCGGAGCTGCTGAATATTGCTCATGCCTTAGCTTTCTCCGTGCCCCACAGATTATTAAAGTTTAAGATCACCGCCCGCAGCTCATTTTCCAAAGCGTCCGACCAGGCCTCGCGTTCCAGCTTCTCAATCACCGTAGGCGCATGGGCGTGCATGTACTCGTGGAACATGGCCTCATACTCGCGAATTCCGGGGATGGGGACCTCGTCAATGAAGCCATTCAACGCGGCATAGAGAATAGCAATCTCCTGCCCCAGGCTGAGGGGCGCGTATTGTCCCTGTTTGAGGATTTCGGTCATGCGCACGCCCTTATCCAACTGGCGGCGTGTCGCTTCATCCAGTTCGGCCCCCAGCCGGGCAAAAGCTTCCAGTTCCTGATATTGCGCCATGGTCAGCTTGAGGGGACCGGCCACTTTTTTCATGGTTTTGGTCTGGGCGTCACCACCGACGCGCGACACGGAAATGCCGATGTTGATCGCCGGGCGAATACCAGCATTAAACAACCCCGGTTCCAGGTAAATCTGCCCATCGGTGATGGAAATGACATTGGTCGGGATGTAGGCCGAAACATCACCGAGCTGAGTCTCAATAATCGGCAAGGCTGTCAGGCTACCACCCGTTCCAGGGAGCTGGCGCAGACTATAGCCGGGACCCAGCTCGCTCAGGCGCTTCTGTGCCTCGTGTTTACCCAACTGTCCGACATAAACCTGACCATCAACGCCTTCTGACACGTTTTCAGGCGCATCCTCACGGACGATGATGTAGTG
>DAOTZR010000158.1:0-3710 GCA_034434315.1 Anaerolineae bacterium | reverse complement strand
AGGATGTGCTGAATAAGCGGATGTTTCAGATTTTGTTGGGCTTGCTGCTTGATGGGTCTCAAGCAGCTTTTTGACCTGCTCCTGAATTGGAGCAGGTCTTTTTTTGCTCAAATCCGCTAACTCTGACGAGGAGGTGTTCATGACTGTTCGTGCCGCATACTCTGATGGACCGGTCAATTGGGAGCGTTTTCTGGCACGGCGCACGCAGCGCATGAAAAGCTCGGCCATTCGCGAGCTGCTTAAGCTCACCCAGGCGCCGGATGTTATTTCTTTTGCCGGGGGGATGCCCGCTCCGGAGTTTTTCCCCGCGCGGGAGATCGAAGAGGCCTGCGCTTACATTTTGCGGGAGGAACCAGCACGCGCGCTGCAGTACAGCACAACCGAAGGTTATTTCCCCTTGCGGGAGTACCTGGCTGAAGCTATGAGCAAATACGGCATTCAGCATTCGCCGAGCAACATCCTGATCACAACGGGGTCACAGCAGGCGCTGGACCTGGTGGGGAAAATCTTTATTGATACGGATTCCTACGTCATCACCGAAAGCCCTACCTACCTGGGGGCCATTCAGGCCTGGAACGCCTACGAAGCGCGCTACCTGACGATTCCCCAGGATGATAACGGCATGCAGGTTGAGTTGTTGGAGGAGGTCCTGTTGCGCCAGAAGGAGATGCCGCGGTTCATCTACGCGCTGCCGAACTTCCACAACCCAGCCGGGACGACGTTACCGGAGGAGCGCCGGCGTCTGCTGGTGGAAATCGCCCGTAAGTACGACTTAATTATCCTGGAAGACGATCCTTACGGTGCGCTGCGTTACGAGGGTGAGGACATCACGCCCATCTGCGCCATGGCACCGGAACGCACCATCTATCTAGGGACCTTCTCTAAGACCCTGGTTCCGGGCCTGCGGATTGGGTGGATTGTGGCACCGGAGGAGATCACCTTACGCCTGGTCCAGGCCAAACAGGGCGCGGATCTTCACAGCAGTACGTTCGACCAGATGGTGGCGAATGATGTGGCGCAGCGCGGTCTGCTTAAGATGCACATCAAGCGGTTGCGCAAGGTTTACGCCGAGCGGCGCAATGTGATGCACGAGGCGTTGGAGGAATTCTGGCCCGACTCCTGTAGCTGGACCCGACCTGCCGGGGGGCTTTTCCTCTGGGCGCGGGTGCCGGAAGGCATTGATACGACCGACCTGCTGCGCAAAGCCGTTGAGCGCAAGGTGGCGTATGTGCCCGGCGTGAATTTCTATCCGCATGAGGATGGCGGTTTCAATGCGATGCGCCTGAATTTCTCCAATGCCAAACCGGAACAAATCGTGGAAGGCGTCCGCCGCCTGGGCGAATTGCTCAAGCAGGAGTTAGTCACACGCTAGCGCGCTGTTAAACTGAAGTTTACGCTTTAAAAGCATTTCCGTTCATTCTTGTGAAGGAGCAAAGGCCTCCTCACCATTCCCCCAACCCCCGCGCTTATCCAAAATTGGAAGAGGCGAGGGGGCAGGGGGTGAGGTGGGGCTGAACAGGGACCTTGAATTTGACACTTTTGGGATTGGTGGTATAGTCTGATTAGTTGTTCCCTGGTTGTGCCCGTGTTAGCCGTTCAGGGAGACACTCCCTGAACGGCTTTTTTGTCAGGGTAGGGAACCGCCCATATGTACCGTAGCAGGCGATCGTCTGCCGGAAATTTAGTTTATTTTTTGGAGGATGTTTGTATGGATACACTGCGTGGCAAAGTTAAGTGGTTCGATGAGAAGAAAGGCTTCGGCTTCATCGAGCGCGCCGATGGCAAGGGCGATGTGTTCGTCCACTTCTCGGACATTCAAGGGGGCGGTTTCCGCACGCTGCACGAAGGTGACGCGGTGGAGTTCGCGCTGATTCAGAGCGAGCGCGGCCCGAAGGCGTCCAACGTCAAAGTGGTCAAGTAGAGTTCACTTTCTCGTACGCTACCAACGGAGGCCCTGACCAGGGCCTCCGTTTGTTTTAGCATCGGAGGCGGATGCGGCCCCAGACAGTCCTGGGTATGTGGACGTGGGTGCGCGGACGCCCCGTCCGCTTCAGCTTAGCCTTTGATGACCGCCAGAGGGCGTACACGCGCCACTTTGCGCGCAATCCCCGCTCCGACGACGGACTCCACCACCAGGTCCACATCCTTGTAGGCTTCGGGCGCTTCTTCCGCCAGACCCTTCAGGCTGCCGGTCTGGACCAGGATGCCCTGTTGCCGCAGCTCCTCGCGCACTTCAGCGCCGTGCCGTTCGCGCGTGGCCTGATTGCGGCTCATCATGCGCCCGGCGCCGTGGCAGGAGGAGCCGAAGGTTTCTTGCATGGCTTTATCCGTACCTGCCAGAACGTAGGAGGCCGTCCCCATCGAACCGGGAACGAGGACGGGCTGGCCCGTGCTGCGGTAGATGCCCGGCAGGGCCGGATGGCCGGGTCCAAAAGCGCGGGTGGCGCCTTTGCGGTGCACGACGGCTTTCACCTGGCGCCCCTCGACGCTATGCTCTTCGATTTTGGCGATGTTGTGCGCCACATCATAAACCTGATGCAGCTCCCAGTTGCGGACTTTGCCCGCCAGAACCTGCTCAAAGGTGAGGCGGACCTGGTATGCCAGGACCTGCCGGTTGGCGAAGGCGTAGTTGGCCGCGGCGGCCATGGCCGCCAGGTAATTCTGGCCTTCGGGCGAATCCACCGGTGCGGCAACCAGTTCCCGGTCGGGGATGCTGAAGCCGTACTTGCGCGGTGCGTCCTGCATCTGGCGCAGGTACTGGCCGCAGACCTCATGGCCCAGCCCGCGCGACCCGCAGTGGATCTGGACCACAATGCTGTTGCGGCGCAGGCCAAAGGCATCCGCAAGCTCCGCGTTGTAAATTTCATCCACGACATCAATCTCCAGGAAGTGATTGCCGGATCCCAGGGAGCCAACTTGGCTCAGTCCGCGCTCCCAGGCGCGTTTGGGGACTGCATCCGCGCGCGCGCCGGGGATGCGGCCCCCATCCTCGGTACGCTCCAGGTCCGCGCGCGTCCCGTAGCCGCGTTTCACCGCCCATTCCGCCCCTTGAACCAGGATGGTTTCCAGGTCTTTCTGCGAAGCATGCACCGCGCTGCCCTCTCCGACGCCACTGGGACAGTTTTTGTACAAGGCCAGGTTTAAGGCGTCCAGATAGGGCGCAATCTCTTCCCAATCAATGTACGAGGCCAGCATGCGCACGCCGCAGTTGATGTCGTAGCCCACTCCACCGGGGGAAATGATGCCCTGCTCGTAGTCGAAGGCCGCCACACCGCCGATGGGGAAGCCGTAGCCCTGGTGGACGTCGGGCATGGCCATGGCGTATTTGAGAATGCCCGGTAATGTAGCCACATTGATGAGCTGCTCGATGGATTTGTCGCGGAAGGCCATTTCCAGAACCTGGTCCGAGCCGTAGACGCGCGCTGGTACGCGCATCTGAGGATGATGCGCGCGGGGAAGTTCCCAGATGTAAGGCGTGAGGCGCTTAAAATCCTGTTTACTGGTCATGAGTCACCTCCTGCTATCCAGGCGAATAAACCCGAAGCGAAACGTCATGTATCAAAAACAATTTCGGTCTCATATCCGGTGGGTGTGCGGCGGATGGCGAGGTTGTGGAAGGTGGCCGCTTTGACGTAGCTGGTGTAACCGGGCCAGGGGCCTCCATGGAGCTGCGCCTGCAAGCCCGTTTCGTCGAAATGCGTGAAGGTGGC
>DAOTZR010000157.1:0-1724 GCA_034434315.1 Anaerolineae bacterium | reverse complement strand
CCCCGCCTCTGGTGCCCCAGGGAGGATTTGAACCTCCACGCCCGAACGGGCACAGGCCCTCAACCTGCTGTGTATGCCAGTTCCACCACTGGGGCAACGGCTGTGATTGTAACCCGATTCCGAAATTTGTCAAATTTCCGGACCCAGGCGTTCGACCACCACCCATAGGGCCAGCTCGCCGGGTGCCTCAACCAACGTGACGCGCGTATCCGGCCTGCGGAAAAGCGCCATCAGATCCTGCGGGGTATGGAAACAGCTGCGCATCAGCAGCAAAGTTTCGCCCAGCGCAATCAACTTCACCGCGGGATGGCGGATGTCCGGCTCCTCGATCACCAGCCGACCGCCGGGGGCCAGCACGCGCACCAGCTCCTGCGCTGCGCGCGCGTGATCCCAGAAATGGTGGAAGCTGTCCACCGCCAGCACGCGCTCGAAACTGCCATCAGCGAAAGGCAGCGCCTCGGCCACACCCTGACACAAATCCCAGCCCTGCCCCTTTTTTCGCGCCTGGCGCAACATCTTCGCTGAGGGGTCCAGCAGCACCACCTGGGCCTGCAGAGCTTGCGTGATGCGGCCCGTGCCGCCGCCCACGTCCAGCAACCACATACCCGCCTGCAGCGCCAGTAACGCCTGTAGCCGGCTGGTATCGGCGGGGCGGATCAAGTGGTCGAACCAGGGTGCCAGCAATCCAAAATGATCTATCGGTGGTTTAGGCATAGGCTTCCTCTTTTCTTTCTGTTTGATGGGGTACCTGGTCGGCGGGGCGGATACGGCCTTCATGCGCATCGCTACGCCCCCGCAGGGGGGGGCAGCGCCGCCGTTGACAATCCCCAGTTTCGTTTACAATACCCCTCATCCTGCATCTGGAGAGCAACCCAAATGTCAATTTTGGCCGAACTCAGTCTGGTTTTCATCACCTTCATTTGGGGCTCGACCTTTGTCGTGGTCCGTCACGCCCTGGACCTGGTTGGCCCGTTTACCTTTGTTGCCCTGCGTTTTGCCCTGGCTTCGGTCACTCTTCTGCTTCTCAGCCGCTTTCTGTCTGCAGCCAGGCGTCCCGGCCTGATTCGACAGGGCATCTTGACCGGCTGCTTCCTTGCCCTGGGCTTCGTGACCCAGACCATCGGCCTGCAGACGACCGGGGCTGGCAAAGCCGCCTTCATCACCGGGCTAAGCGTGGTCCTGGTTCCGGTGCTTTCCACCCTGTTCCTGCGCCAATTCCCGGCGCCTGCTGCCTGGTCAGGCGTGGTACTGGCCACAATCGGCCTGGGCTTGCTCACCCTCGAACCAGGATTACGGTTTCAATCCGGCGACCTGTGGGTCCTGGCTTGCGCTTTTGGCTTTGCCGCACACATTACCGTCGCGTCCCGCTACACCAACGGGCAGGACGTCCTGGCCTTTACCCTGGTTCAACTGAGCACCGTCACCGTTGTAGCCGGTATAGCGGCCTTCTGCTTCGAACGCGACGCGCTGCTTCCTCCGCGTGCGGCCTGGCCGGCGATTTTCTACATGGCGGTAGGCGCTACTGCGCTG
Source organism: Anaerolineae bacterium (assembly GCA_034434315.1). Taxonomy (GTDB): domain Bacteria; phylum Chloroflexota; class Anaerolineae; order B4-G1; family SLSP01; genus DAOTZR01. The sequence goes on along the minus strand of DAOTZR010000157.1, from coordinate 194 downwards.
GTCTTCGTCCTCCAAATGTGGGGGCAAAAGCACACCTCTGCCACCCACACGGCCCTCATCTTCGCCCTGGAGCCTGTCTTTACGGCCATTTTTGCTTTTTGGATTGATGGCGAACAGCTCGCCGGTCGGCATCTGCTGGGATGCCTTCTCATTCTCACTGGCATGGTCCTGGCCGAGCTGCGCGGCCGTCAGGC
>DAOTZR010000156.1:0-1548 GCA_034434315.1 Anaerolineae bacterium | reverse complement strand
GAAATCAGGGCTGAGGCAGGTGACGGCCCAGGCCGTAGATGAGGCCCTGCGCCAACGGCGGTACCGCGTCAACCAGGAAGAAAGCCTGTACCGCCAGGAGATTTTGGAGGGCCTGTTCCGGATCAGTCTTAGCGGTAAAGTCCTGGGCCAGGTGAATGGCTTGACGGTGTATGAAGACGGGGATTATCAGTATGCTGTACCCTGCCGCATTACAGCGCGGGTCTATCCGGGACGGGGAAGTGTGACTGATGTGCAGCGAGAGGTGCACCTGGCTGGCCCGATTCACGGTAAGGGTGTCATGACGCTCAGCGCGTATCTTTACGGGCATTACGGCCAACGCCAGCGCATCTCCATGGAAGCCAGTTTGAGCTTCGAACAGGTTTACAGCGATGTCGAAGGGGATAGCGCAGCCTGCGCCGAGCTGGTAGCGCTCATTTCGGCCCTGGCGGAACTGCCGGCGCGCCAGGACCTGGCTATCACCGGGTCATTTGACCAGTATGGCCAGGTTTTGCCAGTAGGCGCCATTAACGAAAAAATCGAGGGGTTCTTTGAAACCTGCCGACTGGTTGGTTTGAGCGGTACCCAGGGCGTGATTCTGCCGGCGAGCAATATCCGCGACTTAATGCTGCATCCCGACGTAGTGGAAGCGGTGCGCAACGAGCAGTTCCATCTGTACGCCGTAGATCACGTTGATGCTATTCTGGAGCTGGCGCTGGAAGCTCCCGCCGGGAGTCTGGAGCCTGATGGCAAATTTACGGAGGGGAGCATCCATCGTCGGGTTCAGGAACGGCTCAGCCACTTTACCCGGGCGTTGGAACCGGCCAGGGGGAAAAAACCTCATCCGCAGCGCGGGATAAGCCGTCCCTTGCGCAAACGCAAATCACACAGTCCGCTGGGATAACAGGGTTATTCCAGCGGACTGCCATCCCAGCCTTTGATTTCCATGCCTTTAACGGTGTAGTAGTAGGAGAGGGATTGACTCATACCCTGGGTAATACGTCGCTGAATCTGATCCATCACATCCACAAAAATGACGCCTTCATCCTCGCGCGGGCAGAGCACGCCCAGACGGGGTGTAGGGGTCGAGGTATCCAGAGCCCACTCTCCCCTGAAGCGACGGCGAAAAACCTCGCCTAAGAAGGCAGCCCAAATGGTGACAATTTCCTGAGAGGGGCGCGGGAATTGACGGATATGGCGATCAATCCACTCATCCAGCATCTGAATTCCCACAGCATTGTAATCCACCCGCGTCCCGGAGAAACGACTCAGGCTCAGACAGGCACGCTCGGCTAAAGCTGCGAGCTGCCGGGTCTGAGCTGGATTCATGAAACGAATTGCGCGTTGCGTTGTCATAGTCACTCCGCGTCCGAAAACTAGGCAAAGTATAACACAATGCGCCGGGGATGCAAAAGAGCACTTTCAACTTCAGGGTCGGGGGTGAACAAGCTGGCGAGAAGCCAGGTAAGAGCGTGGCTAAACACTACGAACGGCTTGAGGTTAGAGCCTCGATAAGCCCGAACCCCCGGCTAGTCTCTACCTACCTTATCC
>DAOTZR010000155.1:0-3272 GCA_034434315.1 Anaerolineae bacterium | reverse complement strand
TCGGCGTAGGCCGACCGTTGGCCGCAGGCCCAGGAGGCGATTTCAATCGCCGACACTGCCTGGTCGCACAGGCCACTTTCGCCGATTAAAATCGGCTCTGGGGCGCCTGCGGCGCCGAGCGTCGGCCTGCGCCAACCGTTGGCCGCAGGCCCAGGAGGCGATTTCAATCGCCGCATCATCGCCGGGCTTGCTCTCTCCCCCCCGCTCGACTACCCAGCCATTACCCGATTAAATTCTCAGCGTTCATCAGGGGGAGAGCGGGGTGTGGGGTGAGAGGGGTAAAACGGCCGAAAGCGTAAAATCCTGGTTGCTGGCTAGCTGACAAAGCAGGAGGCAGTCACCTTAGCATCCACGGATTCGGAAGGTTCGGAACGGATTTTCGGCCTGGTTGCATCCCCCCGGTTTTATGGTAAAATTTTATTTCGATTGTGCCAATCCGCACGCGACCGGATCGTCGGGTGGGTGTCAGCTAACTGATCGCCTGGCGAGGTGATGGCGCGGAGGCCTAAAACCCAAATTTCAGGAGGTACAGTATTTTTATGGCCGTTGTAAGTATGAAGCAGTTGTTGGAAACCGGGGTCCATTTCGGGCATCGCGCTCGGCGCTGGAACCCCAAGATGGATCGCTACATCTACACTCAGCGCAATGGCGTCCATATCATTGATCTGCAGCAAACCGTCAAGGCCATCAATCAGGCCTATGAGGTGGTGCGGGATGTCGTCGCCTCGGGGCGTCCGGTGCTGTTTGTGGGTACGAAGCGCCAGGCTCAGGAGGCCATTGCTCAGGAAGCGCAGCGCTGCAATATGCCGTATGTTAACGAGCGCTGGCTGGGCGGAACCCTGACCAACTGGCGCACCATCAAGCAGCGGATCGAGTACCTGCTCAACCTCGAGGCGCGTCGGGATGCGGGGGAATTCTCCCTGCTGCCCAAGAAAGAGGCGCTGTTGCTCACGCGCGAGATCGAAAAGCTCAATGCGCGCCTGGGTGGTTTGCGGACCATGGATCGGCTGCCTGGGGCGCTTTTCGTGATTGATGTGATGCGTGAAACCACCGCCATCGCCGAGGCCGACCGCGTAGGCATTCCTATCATCGCTGTGGTTGATACCAACTGCGATCCTTCACGCATTGATTACGTGATCCCCGGTAACGATGATGCGATTCGCGCTATTCGCCTGATTGCCAGCAAGATGGCTGACGCGGCTCTGGAGGGTCTGGCTTTGCGCAAGGAGACCGCTATCGAAAGCGAAGAAGAGGAAAAATACGTGAGCGCGGATACGCTGAAGCGGCTGCAGGGCCTGGAATTCACGGATGAAGATCTGCTGGATACTGAAGACGAAGAAGAGGTGCTCTAATGGCTGAAGTTACGGCTGAGATGGTTAAGAAATTGCGCGAAGCCAGCGGGGCTGGCATTCTGGAGTGCCGCAAGGCACTTGAAACCGCGAATGGCGATTTCGATCAGGCTTTTGCCATTCTGCGCGAAAAGGGTCTGGCTGCGGCGGCCAAGCGCATGGACCGTGTCGCTAAGGATGGGGCTATTCACGCCTACGTTCACGCCGGTGGGCGTGTCGGCGCGATGGTTGAGGTCAACTGCGAGACCGACTTTGTGGCGCGCACTGAGGACTTCCAGGCCTTTGTGCACGATGTGGCCATGCAGGTGGCGGCGATGGGTCCGCTCTACCTTTCCCGCCAGGATATTCCGGAAGCCGAGATTGAACGCCTTAAGCGTGAGTTCCGCGCTCAGGCCATCAATGAAGGCAAGAAGGAAGCCATCCTGGATCGGATTGTGGAGGGCAAGCTGGAGAAGTTCTTCCAGCAGTATTGCCTGCTGGAGCAGCCCTTTATCCGCGACGATTCCCAGACGATCGAGCAAATCCTGAAAGCTCTGATCGCCAAGACGGGCGAGAACATCGTAATCCGGCGCTTTGCGCGTTTTCAGTTAGGTGAACATCTGGAGGGGTAACCCTCCAGATGTCTTTCCAGAGGGAGACATGGTCTACAAGCGGGTGTTGATTAAACTGGGCGGTGAATCTCTGTCGGGGCCCCATGGATTTGGCATTCAACCGGCACGGGCTGATGCTGTAGCTGAAGTCATCGCCTCAGTCTATCGTCATGGCGTACAGATTGGCATTGTCATTGGGGCCGGGAATCTCTGGCGTGGACGCGACGGCCTGGAACATGGCATGGATCGCACCCGTGCCGATCACGTGGGAATGCTGGCGACCGTGATGAATTCCCTGGTGCTTTCGGATGCTTTGGAACGGCACGGGATCCCCACCCGTGTGCAGACGGCCATTCAGATGCAGGCCATTGCTGAGCCGGTCATTCGCCTGCGGGCCATTCGCCATCTGGAAAAAGGACGGGTGGTAATTTTTGGCGCGGGGACGGGCAATCCCTATTTCACGACCGATACCGCGGCCGCTTTGCGAGCGGCGGAGATCGGCGCCGAGGTGCTGATTAAGGCTACTAAGGTTAACGGCGTTTACGACTCTGATCCGGAACGTAATCCCCAGGCTAAACATTACCCTCAGCTCACTTACATGGATGTGTTGAACATGCGTCTGGGGGTTATGGATTACACAGCTTTGACCTTGTGCATGGATAATCAACTGCCCATCATTGTGCTGGATCTCTGGCAGCCGGGCAACCTGGAGCGGGCGGTCTTGGGTGAGCCCGTTGGTACCCTGGTAACTAAAGGAGGCGCATAATGCTCAAGGACCTGTTGCGCGAGACCGAGAATCGCATGGATAAGACGATCGAGGCCATGGAAGCTGATCTGCGTGCTGTACGTACGGGGCGTGCGTCCCCTTCGCTGTTGGAGCGCGTGCTGGTAGACTATTATGGCATGGCGACGCCGCTGCAACAACTGGCTACGATTTCCGCTCCTGAGCCGCAACTGCTGATGGTACGGCCTTTTGACCCCTCATCCCTGGGGGCGATCGAAAAAGCCATTCAACAGGCGGATTTGGGTCTCAATCCCAGTAATGATGGCCGTATCATTCGCATTCCCATCCCGCGCCTTACGGAAGAGCGGCGACGCGAACTGGTCAAGGTTGTGCGTCGGCGGGCTGAAGAGGCCAAAGTAGCTCTGCGTAACATCCGCCGGGACGCGCTGGATGACTTGCGTTCTTTCCAGGACGAGAAGCTCGTCTCGGAGGATGAAGCCAAGCGCGGGCAAGAGGATGTGCAGACCTTGCTTAACCGGTACATCGAAAAAGTAGATGCGCTGGCTGCACGCAAGGAAGAAGATATTATGGCGATTTAAACCAACCGGG
>DAOTZR010000154.1:0-7628 GCA_034434315.1 Anaerolineae bacterium | reverse complement strand
AATCGCCACCTACAACGTGAACTCCATCCGCAGCCGCTGGCCCCTGGTCCGCGCCTGGTTAGAACGGGAACACCCCCTGGTCCTGGCCCTGCAAGAGACCAAAACTCCCGACGCGGACTTTCCCGTGGCGGAACTGAGCGCCTCCGGCTATCACGTGATCTACCGCGGGCAGCCGGCCCATGCCGGCGTTGCCCTGCTCTGTCGCGAAGAGCCGCGCGACGTGCATTACGGCCTGGATGACGGCGAACCACCCGATGAAGCCCGGCTCATCCGCGCGCGCGTGGGCGACATCACCATTATTAACACCTACGTACCCCAGGGGCGCGATATTACCACCGAGCATTTTGCCTATAAGTTGCGCTGGCTGGAGCGGCTCCGCCGTTATTTCGAACGCCACTTCACCCCCCAGGACGCGCTCATCTGGCTGGGCGATTTCAATGTTGCCCCCGAACCCATTGACGTATACGACCCCAAGCGCCTGCTCACCAACCCGGATTTCCATCCCGATGCCCGCGCCGCTCTGGAACGTATCCGGGCCTGGGGCTGGGTGGATCTGTTCCGCCTGCACCATCCCCAGGAGCCGGGGCACTACACGTTTTGGGATTACCGCGTCCCGAACGCCCAGGCGCGGGGCATGGGCTGGCGCATTGACCACATCTGGGGCACGGCCCCGATCGCGGAGCGCTGCGTGGCGGCCTGGATTGATACCGCAGCCCGGCAGGCCGAAAAGCCTTCTGATCACACCTTCCTGGTGGCGGAACTGCAATAATCTGAGAGAAAATGATACGCCTGCCCTATTGACAAAATTCCAAAATTACCGCAAACTATACATAGAGCGTGAACGGAAAGGAGGGGGCACATGGTCGAGGTCAAGCAGAACGTAGGTTGGGTGACAATTTACGTGGCCCATGGGATGTTACGGGCAATGGTTATCAGAGGGGCCCTGGAAAGCGCAGGTATTCCGGTTGAACTGAGTTACGAATCTGTGCCGACCTCAGCACGCAACCGCATGGACCTGAGTAGCGACGTGCGGGTGCTCGTGCCGCAAGAATGGTATGCCGAAGCGCATGCCCTTCTGACATCGCAGCCCCCGCTGGGCGAGATTTTCAGCGTCCCCAAGGAATAAAACCCTGCGCCGAAGCGCAAGCTGGCGCATGGAGGGTGGCCCCCTGTGTGTTTGACACGCGGGGGGCATTTTTTGGCCTGATGGCTTGCGCTCTAAAGACGATTTGAGCGACACTTTCAAGTTCAGGATGAGAGAAGGATGACAGAAACGGATGTAACCATCATCGGCGGCGGGCTAGCGGGAAGCGAGGCCGCCTGGCAGGCTGCAGAGCGTGGCTTGCGCGTGACGTTGTACGAGATGCGCCCGTATCGCATGACCCCGGCCCATACAGGCGACCGTCTGGCCGAGCTGGTCTGTTCCAATTCGCTGGGGTCGGATGCGCCGGAACGCGCTTCGGGGCTGTTGAAGGAGGAGCTGCGGCGCGTTGGCTCACTGCTGCTGCGCCTGGCGGATGCGCAGCGCCTGCCGGCAGGCAGCGCCCTGGCTGTAGATCGCGAAGGATTCGCTACCGCGGTCACGGAAGCCATCGCGACGCATCCACGCATTCGCCTCATCCGCCAGGAGGCGACCGAGATTCCGACGGAGGGGATCGTGATTGTGGCCAGCGGCCCCCTCACCTCCCCGGCCCTGGCCGAGGCGATTACCCGACTCACGGACAGCACGGCGCTGAGTTTCTACGATGCGATTGCGCCTATCGTGGAGCTGGATTCCCTCAATTTTGAAATTGCTTTCCGCGCCTCGCGTTATGGCCGGGGCGAAGAGGAAGCCGGCGATTACATCAACTGCCCCATGACACGCGAGGAGTACGAGCGCTTTGTGGAAGCGTTGGTAAGCGCGGAACGCATCCCCCTGCGCGATTTTGAGCAGCAGGACCCGCACTTTTTTGAAGCCTGCCTGCCCATCGAGGTGTTGGCCGCGCGCGGCAAGGATGCCCTGGCTTTCGGCCCGTTACGCCCGGTCGGGTTGCGCGATCCCCGCACCGGACGCCGGCCTTACGCCGTTGTGCAGTTGCGCCAGGATAATGCCGCAGGCACGCTCTACAATCTGGTGGGGTTTCAGACCAATCTCAAGTACGGTGAGCAGGATCGCGTGCTGCGCTTGATTCCGGGGCTGGAGCAGGCCCACTTTGTACGCTACGGTTCAATGCACCGCAACACGTATCTCAACGCGCCGCGGTTGCTCAAGCCGACGTTGCAGTTGCAGAAAGAGCCGCGCCTGTTTTTTGCCGGACAGATTGCCGGGCTGGAAGGGTACGCCGGCAATATTGCCGGGGGCTGGCTGGCCGGGGTGAACGCCGCGCGCCTGGCTCAGGGACACGCGCTGCTCGTGCCCCCGCCGGAGACGATGCTGGGGGCTTTGATGGCCTATATCACGCAGACCGACGCGGCCCATTTCCAACCCATGAAGGCTAATTTCGGTCTGCTCCCCCCGCTGGATGAGGGGGTACGCGGGAAACGTGCGCGCGGCGCGGCTCACGCGGAGCGCGCCCTGGCCCGGCTGGAGGCCTGGATAGCTCAGGAGCTTCGGGAGTAGTGGCCTCCATCAACCTGACCGAAAAAAGGCCGCAGGGGGACGCCCTGCGGCCTGCGATGGGCGGTAGCGGTTACTGCCGGGGACGGGCGGCCAGGGTAACCGGGACTTTCAGCTCTTGTCCGTCCCGGATGATGGTCACCTCGACCGTGTCGCCGACCTGCTTGTAGGTGTCCAGGTAAACCTGCAGGTCCTGGGGGGTGAGCAGTGGCTGGTCATCTACGGCGACCAGCACATCGCCCCCGACGCGCATCCGAATGCCCCGGATGACCACCAGCCTGGTTCCGCCTCGCAGGCCGGCTCTGGCCGCAGGCGATCCAGGGACGACTTCGGCGATCAGCAGGCCGTGATCCGGGACCTCCAGGCCAGCCTCGGCGCGGAAGATGCGGGCCCATTCCGGCGAGAGCGGATACGGGAAGTATTTGACCCCCAGGTAAGGATGATCGTAGTAGCCCTGGGCAATGAGTTGCGGCACAACACGTTTGACGGTATTGGCCGGAATGGCGAAACCAATCCCAGCGTTGGACTGGCTGGTGCTGATGATTTGGGCATTGACGCCGATGACATTGCCGCTCAGGTCCAGCAAGGGGCCGCCGGAGTTGCCAGGGTTGATGGCAGCATCGGTCTGGATGGCCTCGCCGATATAGCGGCCATCAGGGCTTTGAATCACGCGCCCCAGGCTGCTGATAACCCCGAAGGTCAGGGTCTGGTCCAGACCAAAGGGATTGCCAATGGCGACCACAAATTGCCCCACCCGTAGTTGGGATGAGTCCCCCAAAGGCAAAGGCCGCAGGTCCTCACGGGGCACATCCACTTTGATGACGGCCAGGTCGCTGGACGGATCGCTCCCGACCAGTTGCGCGGACACGGTCGTGCCATTAGCGAAGGTCACGTTGATTTCGCTGGCATTTTCGATGACGTGATAGTTGGTGACGATGTGTCCGGCGTCATCGTAGATGAAGCCGGAGCCGCTCCCCTCCTGGGGAATGGGGTTGTAGAAGAAGTCATAGGCCAGGCTGACAACCCCGATGTGGACAACAGCATCACGGGTGGCGGCGTAAACGGCCTCGATCTGTGTCTGCAGATCCTGCACGTCGGTGTTGACCACGACCGTAGGTCGTGGGGTTGGCACGCCAGCCTGTGGCGTGGGCGTTGGCGATGCCAGAATGGCCGGCGTCACCTGTTCCCAGGCGACACAGCTCAAGCTTGAAAGCACCAGGATAGCTATAAGTCCATAAAGCCCCAACTTGCGCATCCTAATCCTCCTTTCCGAGCGCAATGTGCCCGCTTTTGGTGTTAAGGATATTTAACCGCTCCCTTGTTTATTTTACACCGCTGAATTAGAACAACATTAGCGCTCAAGCCCTCGTTTTGGGGTAAGAGGCCACCTTACGCCTTGCAGTCACGCTCATTCGCCCTGGTGAGGTAACAAAGGCCCCCTCACCTCACCCCCTGCCCCGCTCCTCTCAAGGGGTGGGCATCAATGCTATAAACGGCCCATCGGTTGTGGCCCCCTGGCGCAAGTTTTGTGCAAGCGCGGCCAAATCACGAAAAGTGAGGCAACATAAACCGGTGCGAGGGCCGAGAACCTCGCACCGGTTTTCAAATCCCGAAGAACACATCAGTGGTTTTTCACAGTTATCGGCAGGTAAGTCGAAACCCACTGACTCTTATAGCGCAGGCCGCTTTTCACATCATAGTAGGACACTTTGGCCAGTCCAGAGCTGTTGTAAATAATCGTGGGATACTGTCCTACATCACGAAATGTCCACATTCCTCCCGAGTAGTACGATCCAGAATCCAAAGTCTCACAGAACCAGGTCTTATACCTGATGACGAAGGGGGGCAAACCCACAGTAATTTCGGGCCCGCAGTTTCCGCCATCAAGAATCCCATATCCGCTGCGCGCCCATTTCAGCGTGCCATTGCCGAAAAGAGAAGAATTATTATTATCGTAATAGGCGATGGCGGTTGCACCTTGATACGTAGCCAGGCTGAAAAACCGCTCGCCTTCTATGGCACCGATCCCATTGGCATCACCGAGGCTCCCATCCTCAATGGTGATACACTCCCATTTTCCGGCCCCCGCCCCAGAGCCACAACTTCCTCCCGAATCCACCGTATAGGCCAGTTTCAGGGATTGATTGGTCTTGTCGTAGTAGGCAATTTGCCATTGCTTGCTGGTGGTTTGGGTGGGATCGCGGGTCAAAACTGCGTACTGGCCCACATCGCCAGAGGTATCTACAGCATAGCAGGTCCAGCTATTACCGCCAGGGCCACAGTTGCCCGAGCCGATGAATGGCGGATCATAAGCGTACTTAAGGTCTTTGTTTTCCGCATCATAATAGGCAATATGCGGCTCGATGTAATTGAAAGGCCAGGACCAGGTCACAAGTTCCAGGGAGGGATACTTGCCCGTCCCGACAACGGTTGTTCCCGTTTCAATTACATCGCACTGCCATTGGTTGGTCAAGCAGCCCGTACCCGAGGTGTCGCCAAGTTCCTCCATATAGACCAGTTTTCCATACGCCGTAGACCCCAGAAAGGAATACCCCGGAATGTAAGCTGCTATACGCGCCTTGCCATCCGAACCCACCTTGAGCGATAAGTCGCCAGCCCCGCCCCAAAGATAAGCGTTATACACGTCGGCGGCTGTCCAGTAGCAGAGAATACCCGAACAGATGTATTTCGCCACGCGGAGAGTCATCCCCAAAGCTCCCCCGTAAAAAGCAATCACAGGGCGTCCCTCAGGGGTAAAGACCAGTCGGCTATACTTGCCGCCGGTAATAGGGGTTGTCGGGTAGATTCCCGTGCTCACTGTAGAGCAATGCCAGGCATTATCGCCGCAGTTTCCGCCCACGCCTACATACTGCGCCAGGCGCAGTTCGTTCGTGTTCGTATACCAATAGCTGATCCACGGAAGACCGGTCGTAGGATGAATCGCCATCGAGGCGTATTGCCCAAAACCACTGGGGGACTCAATCAACGTGCCCTTCCAGGACGCCGGCGGATCCAGGGGAGCAGCCAGAGTCGGTTGGACCAGCGCCGCCATTCCCAGAACCAACAGGGCTAGAACCAAAGCTGAAAACAAAAAGCCTCTTGACATCTTACCCTCCTTAAAAATTAAAGTAGAAAAGTGTAAGGAACTTGTGGTCATCCCATGGCAAAGGTCAATAGAAGAAGCAAGTTGGAAAAGTCAAGCTTCACAAAGCTTATACAGTGAGGAAAAGTTCCTGGTAAAGACCTGCTTCTTAAATTAACTGCATTTCGCCGACGGATGATTCTTAATTTTAGGCACAACAGGACAAAAGAGACGTTACAAATCGAGATATTTTATGTAACAAATCTAACCCCAAAGCGCATCTCCTATCAGCTAAACCAGACAACATCGGACCTGTGAATCGGTCAGGTTGGAGCTGAATCCATAGGGGCGCTCATAGATAAACAGAAACTGGGACGCTGTGATTTGCTTAGAAGCTACTCAACATCAAATCCAGGGCGTTCGCTAAAACAAACCATGTCGGAGAGTAGAACTCTCCGACATGGCCAATTCCAACCCAAATTCAGGCGCTCCACGCCGCGTCCGGATCAATCCAGGCTTCGCTTGACCGCGCGTAAGCGTGCAATTCTTCCGGCGTGAAAAACAGAGCAATCTCGCGGGTAGCCGATTCCGGGCTATCTGAACCGTGCATCAGGTTGTGGCGATTGGAAAGTCCAAAGTCGCCGCGGATAGTCCCCGGTTCGGCCTGTTTCGAGTCTGTTTTCCCCATCATAGCGCGCATCACGGCGATTGCCTGGGGGCCTTCAACCACCATGGCCACGATAGGCGCTGAGGTGATGAAACGCACCAGCGGCTCATAAAATGGTTTGCCCTTATGTTCGCCATAATGCCGTTCGGCCAGTTCCGGCGTCACCCGCATCATTTTCAACCCAACGATCTTCAAGCCCCGACGTTCAATACGGCTGATGATGGCGCCAATCAGCCCGCGTTGAACTGCATCCGGCTTTAACAAAATCAATGTACGTTCAACCATTCAACCTCCAGTGCTAACAGAATACCCTACCGGGCTATAACAAGTTGATGGCACGCTTGTACAGGCCTTCCGCGACATCAATCCGCCCCACCCGCAGATAAGCATCGCCCAACGTGCGCAAGGCCTGAACATCGTAAGGAGTTTCCTGGATGTACGCTTCCAGGTCTTTAAGCACTTCTTCCAGGGCAGCATTGGCGCGAATGAGCTGGGTATAATGACGCAGCGCGTCCTCATGCATTTGCGCATTCCACATTTGCCGGGCAAGATACAGGCGCGCATCCGTATTCTGCGGTTCGGCCTGAACTTTTTCCATCAGAGCCTTCAGTTCCGGCGTCAGCACCGGGGTTGGACGGGGCGCAGCTTTAGGAGGACGTTTCTCAAGCGCAGGCAATGGACCGGTCTGCCTGGGGCGTGCCGGGACTTCTGGCGCCGGTCTGGGCGCTGCAGAGGGCAGTGGGCCGGTTTGTTTAGGCCGCGCCGGGATTTCTGGCGCCGGTTTAGGCGCTGCGGCTGGCTGAGGGCGTACCGGAGGTTCCGGGGCAGGCCTGGGCGCTGCCGATGGCAGCGGACCGGTCGGTTTGGGCCGCATCGTGGGTTCCGGACGCGGTGAGGGGCCTTCAGCTTCTCTGGGTGAAGGTGTCACCGCTTCGGCCTCGATCTCGCCAAAACTGGTAAATCCAAATGCTGTGAAGCGCGGTTCCGGTTTCTTGCTCACAGGAGCTTCTTGCGGCTTGCGACCAAAGGTAGTCCAGCCAAAGAATTCGGCTGGCCCTGGAGCCTCTTCAGTGGCCGCAACGCCCGGTTCAGGTTTGGGAACAGGCCCGGCAGGTTTTTCAGGAGCAGGTCGTTCTCCTGCCGGGGCTATCGCTTCCGGCGTGACCGGCGCAGCCGCCTCCGGTTTGACCGGCGCTGCAGGTTTCGGCGCCTCTACCGGCGCAACGGCCTCCGGCTTCGCCGGCACTGCGGGTTTGGGCGCTTCCGGTGGCGGCGTCGGCGCC
>DAOTZR010000153.1:0-2869 GCA_034434315.1 Anaerolineae bacterium | reverse complement strand
CCGGGTCGTCGTGGGGGCGGGGGCCAAGATTCTGGGCGCGATCACCATCGGCCATGATACCCGTATCGGAGCCAATGCGGTGGTGGTCAAATCCGTGCCGCCCAATGCGGTCGTGGTCGGCGTGCCAGGACAGAACATCGCTCGGAGTCAGCCCCATCGCGCTGCCGACGCGCCTGATCTGGAGCACGGGCGCCTGCCCGATCCCCTGGGGACTACGCTGGCGGCACTGTTGCGGCGGATCGAGGCCCTGGAGGCCGATCAGCGGAGCGAAGAACGCTTGCCGGTCCGTTCCCCTCAAGCGGGCCTGTGGTATGGTGAGGATTTTTCGATTTGACCGGTCGGGGTGCGGGGGATGTAAAGGGCTTTTCCGTGTGTTGGGAAGGCCAGATGGCTGGATTCCGGCTCCGTTAGTGGGGAGTGGGAGCGGCTCCTCTGCACCCTGATGCTGAGTAGATTCTGCCATTGAGATTTTGCGTTTGGCCTGATTCAGGTATAATCTCGCTATGTGTGTGCGGGCGTTAGCCTGCAATTCTGCTGGGGAGTAAGGTATGGAAATAACCTGGTACGGGTTAGGATGTTTCCGCATTACAGCGCGTAACTATCCTGCAGTGGTTACGGATCCTTTTACGGAGGATGAGACCGAGCGCGAATTACCCCATGCACGCGCTGATATCGTCACATCCAGTCTGCCCATGGAGCAGCCGGAGCTAGCCCGCTGGAAGGGGCTGCGCGGTCCTTATCGCGCATTGACCGGTCCAGGCGAATTTGAGATTGGCGGTATGTTCATTACCGGCGTGTCTACCTGGCGCGATCGCAAAAAGACGGTGGAAAATATCGTGTATTCTTTTGAGCTGGAGGGGTTGGTGGTCTGTCACCTGGGTGAGATTGGCAGTGTGCCCACCCGTGCCCAGGTTGAGCAGATGGGCAATGTGCACGTGCTGCTGCTGCCCGTTGGCATCCCCGGTGGCTTGACCCCGGCACTGGCTTCTGAGATCATCAGCCTGGTCGAACCCAACTTCATCATCCCCATGCAGTATGCTGTGCCGGGATTGAAGGTCAAGCGTGAAGGGGTGGACCGTTTCTTGAAGGAGATGGGCCTGACTGCGACCGTTCATCCTCTGCCTACTTTAAAGTTGAGCCTGTCCGACGTTAAGGAAGATACGCAGGTTATCCTGCTTGAACCGCAATAAGGGGGGTGCGTATGCGGCTTCAATGGTGGCAAGTGGCTTTCCCCGTGGTTTTTCTGGTGCTGGTGGGGGCTCTGATAGCTCTTAACTGGCAGACGCCGGAATTACATCCCGTTGACCTGGGGCACGGTGAGCCGGAGATGACCCGCGCCGAACTCGAAGCCCTGGTCGCTCAAGAGCCGGAGAATGTGCAGGCTTTTTTCGACCTGGGATTGGTGTGCCTGCAGGAGGATGATGCGGACTGTGCCCGCACGGCTCTGCTGCGCGCCCTGGAACTGGATCCGCAGCGTGCCGCCGCTGTTCATCATAATTTAGGAGTACTGGCCTTCAAGGTCGGGGATATGGAAACTGCCTTAAGCGAGTTTCAGGCTGCCCTGGAGGTTGACCCGGATGACTTGAACACCCGCTATCAGCTTGGGGCGGTGTATCTGGTGCTTTCCATCCCCGCCAATAGCCCTTTTGCCGATGTGGATAAGCTTGAGTTGGCCATTGCTCAGTTTGAGCAGGTCCTGGCGGTCAACCCCGATAAGGTCGAGGCGCTCGTCGGTCTGGGTAATGCCCGGCTGATTGAGGGCAACTACGAAGAGGGGGTAGCGCTGTTGGAGCGGGCGGTGGCACTTGCTCCCATACCGGAGGCGCTCTTCTCATTGGGCCGGGCCTACGCTTTTCTGGGCCGAACGGAAGAGGCCCGAGTGACCCTGGAGCGCTTCCTGGACACAAACCCGCCGCTGCCCTGGGCCAACCAGGCGCAGGCCATCTTGCAGCAGTTGGGACAGTAAACAGTACGAGGAGGGGCACGATGGCTTATCCGGTGAAGTTGTTGATGACCTGGAATTTGCAACCGGGACGGGAAGAGAGCTACTTCCAGTTCATTACTGAGGAGTTTCCTGTGCCCTTCCTGGAAGCCGGGCTGCAGATTTCGGATGCCTGGTATGCGGTTTATGGACCGCACTATCCTCAGGTGACCATGGGGTTTGTGAGCGAGGACCTGGCGACCCTCAAGCGCTTTGTGGAATCACCGGCCTGGACGACGATTTTGCAACGTCTGGCCTTTTACGTCAAGGATTACCGCCATAAGGTGATTGTGGCGCGAGGTGGATTTCAGGTTTAGAGAGACCTGTGACCAGACCCAGGTGCAGATGTTGGGTGGAATCTGGTGTGTATATCTTAAGCTTAAGGAGGACTGTGCATGGCTGAACCCTGGTACGCTTTAGCTGGCGATGAGGTAGCGCGTTCCCTGGGCACTGACCCGGAGCGCGGCCTGACCTCAGAAGAGGCTGCGCGCCGATTGCAGCAGTATGGCCCCAATGAGTTGCGCGAAAAGCCTCCTGTTTCTTTCTGGAAGCGTTTGTTCGATCAGCTCAACAGTTTTGTGGTGATTTTGTTGATCGTCGCTTCAATTATCTCGGCTTTGCTGGGGGATACGGTTGAAGCCATCGTCATCATGGCCATCGTCGTGCTTAATGCGGCGGTGGGGGTGATTCAAGAGAGTAAGGCCGAGCAGGCCCTGGAGGCTCTGAAGAAGATGGCAGCGCCAGAAGCCCAGGTGATCCGCGACGGGCATAGGGTTTCCGTGCCGGCGCGGGAACTGGTGCCGGGTGATATCGTCCTGCTGGAAGCCGGGAACGTCGTCCCTGCCGATTTGCGTTTGCTGGAAAGCGTCAATCTCAAGATTGAAGAAG
>DAOTZR010000152.1:0-21753 GCA_034434315.1 Anaerolineae bacterium | reverse complement strand
TGTTGCCTGATTAAATCCTTAACGTTCATAAATTTCGTCCAACACAAGCGGGGTGACCTGGATGGGTTGCCCTCTGCAGCGGAGGGGACAGGAGGTGAGATGAGGGCTAAAGTCAGCGCCTCCAGGCATCCAGGAAATAGTACCGCTAAAAACAGGGCCTTCCGCCCAGTGCAGACTGAACACCCCGGATTGCCCTTAAAACGCCCCTGGATGTTCACCCAATCGCAATCCAGGCTATGGTATCATGGGCCTATAGTTAGCATAACGGAGGTCACAGGCCATGAAAAAACTCTGGTACAGCTTCCTTATCTTCAGCTTTGTCCTGGTCCCTGCGGCACAGGCGGCGCCCACCTCGCCCTCCGCCGGGATGGATCTCGAAGCGCTCATCACCGCCGCCCTTCCGCCCGATTACCGCCTGATTTCGGCCACCTGGCTCAACGGCCAGGCGCTGGTCTGCCTGCATCTGGACGACCCTGGACGTCTTGCTGTTTCTAACGGTCTGGAGCTGGAACTGCTGCTCGACCAGGTACGCACGGCCCTCACCCCCCTGGCCTGGCAGAGCCTGAGCGTGCGCGTTGCGGACGCGCAAGGCGTCTGTCGCCCGGTGAGCGACATCGTACCGGGCAGCGTGAACACGCCGCTGACCGTGACGGACGTCATCAGCCCCCAACAGGCTACCCCTACGCAATCGCTCCAGGGCAAGACGATTTACCTCAGCGCGGGCCATGGCTGGCAGTGGGGCACGGATTACAGCAGCAGTTACCCCCAGAAGTGGCGCACGCAACGCCCGGCTTACCAGGACTTCATCGAGGATCACAACAATGCCGAAGCCGTCACGCAGTATCTGATCCGTTACCTGGAACAGGCTGGCGCTACCGTCATCCCTGTGCGCGAACGCGACTGGTCCCCCTGGAGCGCCAGCGCCGACAATGACCAGGGCGCGCCGGTCTACAGCGAAAGCGGCGCCTGGTACGCCGGCACCCGCGCCGGCTACCGCGATGGCACGTATCGCTTCGCCACCACCATCACCGTCACGGCGACGGCCAGTGCCACCTGGCAGTTGGAAGTCCCCACGACGGGCGTCTATGCCCTCTACGCCTGGGTCTATCCCGGCGCCAACCGCGCCGCGGATGCGCTTTACACGATCGCCAGCGCCGCCGGCCCTGTCACCGTCACCCTGGACCAGCGTCTGCGCCAACCTACCTGGCGCTACCTGGGCAGTTTCCCCTTCTACGCTGGACCAGTCACCGTCACCCTGAGCAACCTTTCCGCTACGCCGGGCAAGGCCGTGATCGCCGATGCCTTGCGCCTGGGCGGCGGCACCTTCGCTAGCCTGGAGGGTATCCAGACCCGCGCCACGTATGCCCCCGCCAAACCCTGGTGGGAAGTCGCCACCTTCTACTACGCTCAGGCCATGGGCATGGCGCCCGATGCGTGGACTTATTACAACGATGTGGTCTCGCGTCCGTACTTTGCACGCTGGAATCATGCCGGCAGCGGCGAAGATGCGCTCTACATCTCCTGGCACACCAACGGCTACAACGGCACGGCCCGCGGCACCGAATCCTACGTCCACAACGGCGAAACCTATCCGCGTACGCCGGGCAGCCTGGAACTGCAACAGGCCATTCACAGCGAGCTGATCCGCGACATCCGCGCCGGCTGGGATGCGAGCTGGACCGACCGGGGCCGCAAACAGGCCAACCTGGGCGAGCTGCGCATGTTGTGGGATGCCGACCCGGCTAACCGGATGCCAGGTGTCCTGCTGGAGCTGGCTTTTCACGACAATCCCGACGATGCCATGGCGCTCAAAGACCCGCGCTTCAACCAACTGGCCGCGCGGGCCATTTACCAGGGCATCGTCCATTACTTTGAAAACCGCGATGGCATTGACCTGATGGAGCTGCCTGAACCGCCGACCCATCTCCAGGTGCGCAATGTCGGGGACGGCGCCCTGCAGATAAGCTGGCGTCCCTCCCCTACCGATACGCTGGGCCTGCGCGGGGATGCGGCCAGCGCCTATCACCTCTACGTGAGCGAGGACGGCCTGGCTTGGAGCACTCCGCGCCTGGTCACCAGCACGACGGCGCTGCTCACCGACCTGCTGCCCGGTGAGGTGCGCTTTGTGCGCGTGACCGCCGTCAACGCTGGCGGCGAATCCTTCCCCAGCGAAGTCCTGGGCGCGCGCGTCGGCAATGTCCCGCCTCTGCTCATCGTCAACGCCTACGACAAGCTCAATGCCTACGCCCTCGTCCCCGAAAACGACCCCGTCGAGGGCTACAACCTGCGCATGGACCTGGCCCGCATGAACCGCCGCGACTACGTCATCACCCACGGTCTGGCCACCCCCCTGGCCTACGCCTGGGATAGCGCCAGCAACGAGGCCGTGCGCGATGGCGATCTTAGCCTGGGCAGCTACGCCATCGTGGACTGGCTCCTGGGGCGCGAATCCCTGGACGAAAACGGCACGCTCGATGCGACCGAACGCGCCCTGCTCCGCACCTACCTGGACAACGGCGGCGCCCTGCTCATCAGCGGCTCCGAAATCGCCTGGGACCTGGCTGCCTACGGACGCGACCCGGCCTTCCTCAACCAGAGCCTGCGCACCGCCTACGTAGCCGATGACGCCGGCACGCGCCTGAGTCTGGCCCCGGACACCGGCCCGTTCCAGGGTCTGGGCGAGCTGCCCTTCGATGCGCCCGACGCCTACCTGGTCGAATCCCCGGATGTGCTGAGCCCGCGCAACGGCGCTCAGGCCGCGCTGCTTTACAGCGGTCGCAATGATGGCGCCGCCGCCATCGCCTACGCCGACGGCTGCACCGGCCTCATCGTCATGGGCTTCCCCTTTGAGGCCCTGCAGGCGGACCTGCGCCCGGCGGTGATGGCGCGCGCCCTGGACTTCCTCGATACCTGCGCCCCCGCGCCGCTCCCGCCCACCCAGGGCTTCATCAGCCCGCAGCCGGAGGGCATCTACAACGCCCCACCCCCCGTCCAGGGCTGGAGCGCGGGCGAAGTGAGCAAGGTCGAAGTGCAGCTCTGCCGCGAAGGCGGGGCCTGTTGGGACGGCCAGGACTGGATTTTTGGGGAAAAATGGGTTCGCGCCAGCGGACGGCTCATCTGGACTTACGCACCGCCGCCGCTGGCGGACGGGCGATATGCCATGCGCGCCCGTGCCTCCGGCCTGGTTCCCGCTCTCAGCGACGCCGAAGTCAGCTTCACCCTGGATAGCACCCCACCCCTCACGCCCCAGCTCGCCGCACCGGCTGCGGGCGCCTGGCTCACCGTAACCGGGGTCAGCCTGAGCTGGCTGGCCCCAGCCGACAGCGGCAGTCCACTGCACTATACGATCGAACTGAATGGGGAAACGCACCTTTACACACCCACCTCCACAGTCCCAGACGGGACGCCCCTGAGCGTCCTGTTCACCGTCGAACCCGGCTGGCACACCTGGCGCGTGCGAGCCGAGGATGCCGCGGGCAACATCGGCCCCTGGAGCGAGCTGCGCAGCTTCCGTGTCGCCCCGCCTCCCGAAACCGGCATCAGCGCGCCGACGCCGGGCATCTACAGCACCACCCTCGCCCTCCAGGGCACGGCCAGTGGCGCCTACATCGAGCGCGTCGAAATCCAACTCCAACGCCACGATGGGGCGTACTGGGCCGGCAGCGACTGGACCCCGCACAGCACCTGGATCAGCGCCACCCTGGACCTGGACCAGGCTTTGCGCGCGCCGCTGGCCCTGTGGCGCTGGACCTGCCCCATCCCGGCCCTCCCCGACGGCAGCTACACCCTGCGCGCACGAGCCTGGAATGGCACCTACGACCCCGATCCTGACCTTGTCAACTTCACCCTGGACACGACGCCCCCCGCGGCCCCGCAGCTCCTGGCCCCGGACCCCGGCGCCTTCCTCCTGGACGGCCCGGTCTACTTCCGCTGGCAGGCCCCGGAAGACAGCGGCACGGCGCTGAGCTACGAACTCGAACTGGCCGGAACGCGCGAGGTTGTCCTCGACACCGCCGCCAGCGCCGACCTGCCCGCCGGCAGCTACATCTGGCGCGTCCGCGCCCGCGACGCCGCCGGCAACCTGGGCGAGTGGAGTGCGCCCTCCAGTTTCACCCTGGCCAGCCGACGGGTCTACCTGCCCCTGACCCTGTATCGCTTTGGCGAGGCTCCCCCACCGCCTCCGCCACCTGACCCCTGGCAGACCCTGCTGGCAGATAGCTTTGAAACCCTGCCCTCCGCCTGGAGCTTCAACCGCTGGGCCACGCGCGTCAACGTCCCCGTCCGCACCGGCCAGTGGGCAGTGCAGCTAGGGCCAGGTGAACCCGGCGAGGCCGGCTACGCCTCCATCAGCCTGGGGGTCACCCTGCCCGCGGGGGGCAGCGCCATCCGTTTGAGCTACGAACGCCTCGTCGCCGGGGCGGGTGATGCGGGAGACTGGCACTACGTCAGCGTGCGTGCAGGCAACGTCACGCACACCCTGTTGCTCCTGCCCGGCGACACCACCGACACCTGGACGCACACCGAACTCGACCTGAGCGCCTATCGCGGTCAGACCATCACGCTCTACCTGGGCGTCTACAACGACGGCGATGGGGCTCTCACCCGCGTCGGCCTGGACGACGTCACCATCGCGGCCAGGCCGTAAGCACTTTCACGGGGGGTAGCTTCACGGCTACCTCCCCCCGCACCCTTTTAATCGGCGCAATTGGCCTGGGCGACCAGGCAGGTGTCGGTGATTGCAATCGCCGCCCAGGCCTGCGGCCAACGGTTGGCGTAGGCCGACCGAGAAACCAGGCGTCGGCGCAGGTGCCCCGGTTGTAGGAGTATACCCTTTTAATCGGCGACGCCAGGGGACTTCGCCCTGAACGGAGCCGTTACCCGATTAAATGGTCAGCGTCCATAGTCTTGTTCTTTGCGCAGGATAAATCCTGCGCCACAAACAAAAACTCCAAGGTAGCTGCATGCCACCAGAATCCCGTATAGCCAGGTATTCCCCCATAAAAATTTAGCCGGAAGTTCCCTATCTGGTGGTATAATCTACACCATGATGCGCTGGCAAAGGAGTACACAACCGATATGAAATCATCGCGTCTGAGTCAATGGTGTGATGGTCTACTGGAAGCTGGCTGGCTGTCAGGCGTTATTATCACCCCGGTCTTCTTCAACGTCTTTTCCGACCGGGTCTTTGAACCCGACAAACTCACCACCTTGCGTGCCCTCACAGTCTTCATGGCCGTTGTCTGGCTGGTGCGTTTCGTCGAGCTTGTCGCCCTGGGCGAAAAACCCCTCCGCTTCTCCTGGCGCACGCCGCTGGTCCTTCCGGCTCTGCTTACCATGCTGATTTACATCCTCAGCTCCCTCTTCTCACTGGTTCCTACCACCAGCTTCATCGGCTCCTACCAGCGGCTACAGGGGACCTTCACCCTCTCGGCCTACCTGGTCCTGTTCTTTTCCATCGTTACCGTCCTCAAAACGCGCACACAACTGGACCGCCTGCTGACCACGATTATCCTGGCGAGCCTGCCCGTGAGCCTGTACGGCATCATCCAGCACGCCGGCGGGGATCCGCTGCCCTGGGCGGGGGATGTGCGCACGCGCGTCGCCTCTAACATGGGCAACTCGATTTTTGTGGGCGCCTACCTCATCATGGTTGTCCCGCTCACACTGGGCCGGGTGATTGAGAGTTTCCGCAACATGATGCAGCACACCGAAGCGCGCCTGGCTGACATCATTCGCGCCAGCAGCTACATCTTCATCCTGGGCCTTCAGCTCCTCACCATCTGGTACTCCCAAAGCCGTGGTCCCTGGTTGGGCATCATCGCCGCGCTCTTCCTTTTCCTGTACCTGGCCCTGCTCACCCTTCCGCGGCAGGTCCAGGGGGATGAGGTCACGCCCTGGCCCAGGGTTCTGGCGCAAGGCGTGGGATTCGGGCTGGTGAGCCTGCTCCTGGTGGCGTTGGCGGGCGGGTTGGGTTACGCCCTGGTCCACCTGCTCCAGCTCTCCTTCTCCGCCTCCAGTCTGGCCGTCCTGCTGGGGGCACTGGCCTTTGGCTTTCTGTGGCTTTACGTCCTGCTAGAGCGCCGGGGAAGCTGGCGCTGGCTGTGGATCAGTTGGGGCACGCTGGGCCTCGTCATTGCGGCCCTGCTGCTGGCCATGAACCTCCCTGGTCCGATTAAGACCCGCGTTTTGCAGAGCGAGCAATTCCGCCGATTGGCCCAAATCACCGAAGTGGAAAGCGGCACGGGCAAGGTACGCACCCTCATCTGGCAGGGAACGGTGAAGCTTATTGCTCCGCATGACCCCATCACCTATCCCGATGGACGCCAGGACCCATTCAATGCCCTGCGTCCGCTTATCGGCTACGGCCCCGAATCCATGTACGTGGCCTACAACCGCTTCTATCCGGCGGAGCTGGGCCATTACGAATCCCGCACGGCCTCGCCCGACCGTTCCCACAACGAAACCCTGGATTCCCTGGTCAACACCGGGATTCTGGGATTGGGCGTGTACCTTTTCACCTTCCTCAGCGTTTTTGCCTGGGGCCAGCACTGGTTGGGGTTGTTGCGCACCCGGCACGATCTCAAGCTCTACCTGGGCCTGGACGGCCTGTTCATCCTGCTTTTCACCCTCATCGGCTGGCGTGCCAGCGGCCTGTACCTGTTCGCCGTCAGTGTGCCCCTGGGTATTCTGGTTGGATCAGTGCTGTACGTGACCTGGCGGGGCTTCCGCGACCTGACACGCCCTGAAAACAGCCCGGTCCATCCCTACACCCTGTTCATCGTCGCCATCCTGGCGGGCCTTTTTGCCCATTTCATCGAAATCAACTTCGGTATCGCCATCGCCTCAACGCGCACGATTTTCTGGACCCTGAGCGGCCTGCTGGTCGTCGTTGGGTTAAACTGGATCGAAGCGGCTGAGGTCCGGATGGTCCGGCCCGCCCCCCAGCCTTCTGGCCCCAAATCCAGGCGCGCGGCCCCGCCCCCTCCCCAGCCCATCCCTGCGACTACGCGCTGGCTCGCGCCCACCCTGGCCTTGAGCCTGATCCTGGTCTTCCTGATCGGCACCTTGAGCTACGACTTCATCAACAACCCCGACCGGCTCAAAACCGCCGGTGATATTTTCTGGCGCGCCTTTACCTGGCTTTACGTCCAGCAAAGCACATCTTACGGCGGCCTGCTCATTATCCTCTTCCCCATCCTGCTGGGCGCTCTGATTGGTCTGAGCGAATTGGATGGCGAGGAACGTTTCGGAAGCGAGCGGGTGGTCAACTGGAGTGTGGCCCTGGGCCTGGTCCTCACCATTGCCCTCACGGGATGGCTGCTCTACGGCAACATCCTGGCCAGCCGCCAGGCGCTCCTGAGCAGCGCCAGCATCACTTCGATAATGGACATTGTAGCCCTGGGGAAGCGCCTGAGTAATGTACTGGGCCTGTATTATGGCCTGATGTACCTGACCTGGTTGAGCCTGGGTTGGGTTCTGAGTTTCGAAAATCAGGAACGCCCGCGCACGCTCGCCAGCACCCCGGCCCTGCTTGTCCTGCTGGTAGGCGTCATCAGCGGCGTGCTCATCGTCCGTTCCGCCAGCTACAACCTCATCCGCGCCGACATTCTCTTCAAACAGGGCAAGGTCTATGCCGAACTCAACGACGTTAATCAGCACATTATCGGCATCGCCCATTACGAAGCGGCCCTGGACCTGGCGCCGCGCGAGGATTACTACTACCTCTTCCTGGGCAAGGCCTCGCTGGAGCTGGCCCAGGGCCACCCCGATGCGGCCACCCGGAAAGACCTCTACCAGCGCACCGAGGCCATCCTGAAAAAGGCCCTGACCCTCAACCCGCTCAACACCGATCACAGTGCCAACCTGGCGCGTTTCTACCGCGCCTGGGCCGCCAGTGCCGAGGCAGAAGGCCGACGCAACGAACTGTTAGCTTTGTCCGAGAGCTACTATCAGCAGGCCCTGACCCTCAGTCCCAACAACCCCATCTTGTGGAACGAGCTGGCCATCCTCAGGGGCTTCGACCTGCGGAACGATACGGCCTTCTACGACACCATCCAGCAGTCCCTCAAGGTGGATGAAGGCTTCGAGCAGACCTGGATGTTGCTGGGGGACTGGTACGCGGGGAAAACCGACTATGCCTCGGCTATCGCCGCCTACGAAAAAGCCCTGAGTGTCCGGCGCAACTGCACCGTCTACTACGTGCTGGGGTCGCTCTATGCCCAACAGACGCAATGGCTCACGGCCACGCAGCGCCTGGACGAGGGCATCAAGGCCTGCCCGACCTACGAAAACCTGTGGGACATGTACCGCCTCCAGGCCATCGCCTACAGCTATCTGGGCCTGAAAGAACAGGCCCTGGCAGCGCTGAATCAGGCTATCCTGCTTGCCCCCACCGAAAATCAAAGCAATCTGGAACAACTGCGCGCTTCACTGGAGGCCCTGCCGTAACATGACGCGCTATCTGGTGGTCTTTGCAGGAGCGCTGGTGCTTTCGCTGCTGGGGACGCCCCTGGCACGGCGGCTGGGCCTGCGCTTGCAGGTACTGGATCAGCCCGACGCGCGCCGTAAAGTCCACACCACCCCCACCCCCCGGCTGGGCGGCGTTGCCATCTTCCTCAGTGCCATGGTGATCGTGCTGCTATTTGGGGATACGCTCAACCTCAATCAATTGGGCAGCATCCTCATCGGAGCTACCGGCGTGTCCGTTTTGGGGCTGTGGGACGATCGGCGCCCCATCCCGGCCTGGGTCAAGCTGACCGGCCAGCTCCTGGCAGCCGGCTTACTCATGGCAACCGGGGTGCGCGTTACCGCTCTCCCCTGGCCCGTGCTCAACCTCATCGTCACCCTGATGTGGATTGCAGGCATCACCAACGCCCTGAACCTGCTGGATAACATGGATGGGCTTTCAGCGGGGATTGCCGCCATCGCCGCCGCCTACTTTGCCCTGATGTGCGCTTTCACCGGCCAATACCTGGTGGGAACGCTCGCGGTAGCCCTGATGGCCGCCTGTATCGGCTTCCTGGTCTACAACTGGAACCCGGCCATGATTTTTATGGGCGATTCGGGCAGTCTGTTCATCGGGTTTGTCCTGGCGGCGCTGGGTATCAAACTGCGCTTTCCGGAGAATGTGCCCTTCGTCACCTGGATGGTTCCCCTGCTTGTGCTCATCGTCCCACTGTTCGACACGACCCTGGTCACGCTATCACGTCTGCGGCGCGGCCTGAATCCGCTCACCACGCCGGGCAAGGACCACAGCTCGCACCGCCTCACCTATGCCGGGCTCACGCGCCGCGAAGCTGTGCTGGTGTTGTATAATGTGGGCTTCATAGGGGGAATGCTCGGCTTGTTTGTCATGCGTGCCTCGCGCACCGAAAGCCTGATCATAGGCAGCTTGACAGGGCTGGCCGGGCTTTATGCCCTGTGGCGTTTCGAGCGGCCTCCTTTCTGGCCGCCTGAGGCCTGACAGGCCCTTCACAATCTCTTTCAATACCAATCTGTAAAGGAGTTAAGATGGTCAAGTCTATACGTACTTTGGTTATTGTGGGACTTTCCCTGATGCTGCTGGTGGCTGCCTGCAAGCCCACCGCGAAGCCTACCGTCGCTCCGACCTCGACGCCGACGCCAACCGTGGTTGCCACGCCCGAAACACCGACGGGCCCAGTGGTCATCGCCACCCCAACCGAGCCGGGGCGCTGCTACACCAACCCCATGGGAACGGTCGAAGTCAGCCCTGTCACCGCGGACGATCACGTCCGTGGCGCCACGCAACCCACCTACGTCCTGTATGAATACTCCGATTTCCAGTGTCCGGGTTGCAGCGGCATGGCCCCGATCATCAAAGAATTCCTGCGCCTGCATCCCGAAATCCAGCTCGTCTACCGGCATTTCCCGCTTTCCTTCCACGAAAATGCCATGCTGGCGGCGGAAGCTTCGGAAGCAGCGGCCGCGCAGGGTAAATTCTGGGAAATGCACGATGCGTTGTTCACCAACGCCGAATGGAAGTCCTTATCCAACGCTAATGCGCGCAAGAGGATGAGCGAATACGCCGCAGCCATCGGCCTCGATGTGGCCAGATTCGACGCCGACCTGGACAACCACACCTATCAGGCGCGCGTCCAGCGCGACCTGGCCGAGGCAGAAGCGCTCCAGCTTCAAGGCACGCCCTCTTTCATCATCAACAACGTCCTCTACCCCTTCGACATGCCCCTCTCTTACGATGGCCTGGAGTCCTTCCTGCGCATCATCAAACTGCAGGCACGGCACTACGCCGAACCGCCGGCCCAGAGCCTGGACATGAACAAGACCTACCGCGCCACGCTCGACACCTCTAAGGGCAAGGTTGTGATCGAATTCTTCAACGCTTCCGCCCCAACGCAGGTCAATAACTTCCTTTTCCTGGCGCGTGAAGGCTGGTACGATAACACCACCTTCTTCCTGGTGCGCCAAAACTTTGTCGTCGTCGGCGGCGACCCCACCGATTCCGGCTATGGCTATCCCGGCTATTTCTGCACGGGAGAAACCCAAAGCACCTTCGACCGCGCCGGCCTAGTCGGGATGCTGCCCAACGGGCAGTTCTTCATCACCCTGGGCACTCAGGCTAACCAGCTCAGCAACGAGTTTTCGCTCATCGGTCAGGTCGTCGAGGGCCTGGATGCTCTGCAGACCCTGTCCGATCGCATTCCAGGCGACGGTTCGACGACGGCTGCGGATTACATCAAGACGGTTACCATCACCGAACAATAACTCTGAGTGGGCCGCCATGCAGCCCCTACGGCGGAGCGCCTGAATCGGGGCGCTCCGCCATAGCGCTATGTCTCCGTATCTTTAAAGGAAAGCTCTCTATGTCCCAAAATCGTCTGCTCTGGATGGGTGTTGGTCTGGTTGCCCTCATCTGGCTGCTCCTGAGCCTGCTGGGTCTGGCCCTGGTCCTGATTCTGGCTCTGGTCGAACCCGGCACCGCCGCGACGGGAGCTCTGGTCACCCTGGGTGGCATGAGCCTGGTGAGCCTGCTTCTGGCAGGAAGCTTGCTGTTGGCAACGCAGCGTGCCTGGCGCGGACAGCCCTCCGCGCCCTGGCGGCCACGCCGTCTCGGACTTCCGCTTGGCCTGGGATTCCTACTCACCCTGGCGCTCGGCATCCTGATTCCAAGTGAACAGCAGACCTCGCTGCTCTTCATGCCCGTCCACGCCGGTATGATTGTCTTAAGCGCGGCCCTACTCATGATGGGAGCCGCGCTCGCAGCCGGGAGCACCTCCCCTACCCGCCGCCAATGGGCCCTGACCTTGAGCTGGGGCGCCCTCGCCACCGTTCCCGCCATCGTTCTGGAACTGCTGGCAGCCCTGGTCACCCTCATCGGTCTGGCTGTGTTCATGACGCTTCTGCCAGACGGACAGGCAACCCTGGAAGCCTGGCGCCAGCAACTGGAGGCCCTGCAGGCATCGGGTCAGCCCCTCTCATACGAGCAGGTCCAGGCCTGGCTGCGCTCCCCCTACATCCTGGGGACCCTGGCCCTGCTCCTGGGCCTGGTCACCCCCGTAACGGAAGAGCTGCTCAAAACCCTGCCGCTCATCCTGCTCACCCGCCGCGAACGCGGCGCGTCACTCCCCCGCGCCTACCTGTGGGGCCTGGCCTGCGGAGCGGGTTTTGCCATGATTGAGGGGATTGGGAATGGCGGAACAGGCCTGGGTGCGAGCATGGGCGGCTGGCTTTCGGGCATCATCAGCCGCGTGCCGGCCTCGGCCATGCACATGCTCACCAGCGGCCTGATTGGTCTGGGTTGGGCCTACGCCTGGCGCCGCCAATACGGACGCCTGCTCCTGGCTTATGGCCTGGCCCTCGGCTTTCATAGCCTGTGGAATTTCTTAGCCGTCAGCCTGATGGGCAGTATAGCCCTCGCCGACATCACCCCGGTCCCCGGAACCGCCATGCTTTCGGGGTTACTCCTGAGCATGCTGGCGCTCACCGCCCTGGTCCTGGTTCCCCTGCTGCCCCTGGGCCTGCGCCTCCTGGATGAGCGCACCTCCGTCATGAGGTCTCCCGATGAGCCTGGAAACACTGTTGGAACAATGGCGCTCTGATGTACGCTTTATGCGCCAGGTGACCACCTGGCGCCTGCTGCGCAGCGTCCCCGCCCGGACCACGGCCTGGCCTGAGGGGCTGGATGCGCGGCTGATCAGCGCCGCGCTGGAACTGGGCATCAGCGCCCCTTACCTGCACCAGGCGCGCGCAATGGAGGCCATCCTCGCCCAACAGCCCGTAGTGCTGGCGACGGGTACCGCTTCGGGCAAAAGCCTGGCCTATATGCTGCCTCTCCTGCACCTGCTCCTGCAACAGCCCGGCAGCACGGCCCTGTTGCTCTATCCCACCAAAGCCCTGGCCCACGATCAACTGACCCGGCTTGAACGCTGGGTACAGGCTCTAGACCTCGCGCTGTCCATCTATACCTACGATGGCGACACACCCTCTAGCAAACGCAATACCATCCGCAACACCGCGCGCGTCCTCATCACCAACCCGGACATGCTGCACCAGGGCATTCTCCCGCACCATCCGCGTTGGGTACGCTTCTTCAGCAACCTGCGCCTGGTTGTCCTGGATGAGCTACACACTTACCGCGGGGTCTTTGGCAGCCATGTCGCCAATGTCCTGCGCCGCCTGAAGCGCGTAGCGCGTTTCCACGGCGGAGCGCCCCAATTTGTCGCCGCCTCGGCCACCATCGCCAACCCCGGCGCCCTGGCCGAAGCCCTGTGGGAAACCCCGGTCGAAGTCTTTGACGAGGACACAGCGCCCTACGGGACGCGCCATGCCATCTTCTACAACCCGCCCCTGCTCCACCCTGCCCTGGGCCTGCGCGCCCACCCCCAGGGCGAAGCCGTCCGCCTGGCGCTGGACCTGCTCGCCCACGACGTGCAGACGGTCATCTTTACCCGCTCGCGTCTGAGCGTGGAATTGATCCTGCGCGAGCTACGCGCCGGTGCCGGGCACCTGGGTTGCGATCCCCAGAGTATCCGGGGCTATCGCAGCGGCTACCTGCCCGCCGAACGGCGCGACATCGAACAGGGCCTGCGTTCGGGCACCGTGCGGATGGTCGTAGCCACCAATGCCCTGGAACTGGGCGTGGACATCGGCACCCTGGACGCGGCCCTCCTGGTGGGCTATCCCGGCAGCATCGCCGCCGCGCGGCAACAGATGGGACGCGCGGGACGGCGCGCCCGCACCTCCCTGGCGGTGCTGATTGCCGGTGATTCGCCCCTGGATCAGTATCTCATCACTCACCCGGACTACTTCTTCGGGCGCTCCCCAGAGGAAGCGCGCCTCAATCCGGACATACCGCAGCTCCTGGCCGCGCACCTGGCCTGTGCCGCCTTCGAAATGCCGTTTCAGGCCGGGGAACCCTTCGGGCGCGTCCAGGTAGACGAGCTGCTCGACACCCTGCGCGCGCGCGGCCTGGTCCATGCCGGCACGGAGCGCTACACCTGGATTGGCGCAGGCTATCCCGCCCAGGCGATTTCGCTCCGCTCGGCCACCCAGGAAACCGTGGTGATTCAGGACCAGGCGCAACACGTCATCGGCACCCTGGACCGGCCCGGTGCGGCGCGGCTGGCCTATTCCGGCGCCATCTACTTTCACGAAGGCGCGGCTTTTCTCATTCAACATTTGGATTGGGACCACGGCGTCGCCCTGGCCGAGCCGGTTGAACCCGGCTACTACACGCAAGCCATGGCCGAGAAGCGCCTCCAAACGCTCGCCGTGCGCCGTACCCTGGGACCGGGCAATGCGCATCTGCTCCTGCGCGACGAGACCGTCCAGGTCACCTGGCGGCCCCTGGCCTACCGCCAGATCAGTTTCGACCGGCACGAAACCATCGGCTGGGGGCCGATTGATCTGCCCGAACAGAGCTTTGAAAGCGAAGCCTTCCGGCTGATCCCCGGCGAGGAACTGATTGAGGCCCTGCGCGGGGACGGCGTGCACCTCGGAACCCTGGACTATGGCCCGGATTGGCCGACCATCCGCGCCGCCATTCTGGAACGCGATCATTACACCTGCCGGCTGTGCGGCCAGAGCGGAGCGCTGGAAGTCCATCACCTGGTGGGCCTGCGGCACTATCTGGAAGCCTATCCTCGCCCCGTGGCCTGGCGCCTGGCCCACACGTCGGAAAACCTGCTCACCCTGTGCCCGGCCTGCCATCGGCGGGTGGAAAGTGCGCGTGGAGCCCGCACCGCCCTGGGTGGGTTAGCCTACCTGCTGCGGCACCTGGCCCCAGTCTTCCTCATGTGCGATCCGAGTGATCTGGCGACCCACACCTGGCTCGATGAAGAAAGTCGCCAGCCGGTCCTGGTGATTTACGACACAACGCCAGGTGGAGCGGGCCTGGCCCCGCGGCTGCTCGACCTGTGGCTGCGCCTGGCCGAAGCTGCCTGGGATCGTCTCAACGTCTGTCCCTGCGAGGATGGCTGCCCTTCCTGCGTCGGTCCTACCGGCGAGCACGAACCCGGCGTCAAAGCCGCCACGCGCCACCTGTTGGAGCTGACTCTGTAGCCCCCATCCCATGGCGTATTTGTGCCGACTGGCGGTCGGCCCTCCAGGTCGGCATTCCCTCAGGATAATGAACGTTAACGTAACTGTCTGCTGTTTCGTTGAACTAAATCTTGGTGTTTGCAATGTGAATAGCTGTCGAGATCGCGGACGTAGGTGCGCGGACGTCCCGCCCGCATCCATGGAAAAGAGGAGCGGAGGTTAGGGACTAGAGAGTGGCTCGTTGCTGTTGCGGCTGTTCCTGGCTGCTTGCTCTTTCAGGGCCTGCACTCTGACGGCGAGTTGGCCCATCGTCCGTTCGAACAACGTAACAACCGCCTCCGCGCCTTGCAGGTAGGCTTCATCAATCTCTTCGCGGGTCGGCATCACAAATCGTGTCATAGTCCTATAGTCACCGATTGGGACGATTTTGGCAAATCGGAAAAATCAAGGTGAACAGTTACCGTTCAACTTCATAATCCTGCCCTACATCGCAGGTGAAGCTTCTGATTTGCACAGGTACACAAAGGGCCATGGCGTTGCGTTTCCATATCTCTGTGTGAATTGGAGCCCGTGCATAAACGAGGGATCTACCGATTAACTTTGCAAACTATTTTGTCTTATGCAGAATTGTGCTATAGTTGAAAGTGCCGTCTATTTTTGGACGCCTGAGCAAACCTTGCCGGCTCCATTCCTGAAGTTGACCCAGAGTCTGGAATATGGAGAGTAGCACGATGTCATGAATCCAGAAGCCGACATGACCTTTCTGCAGCAGCTCGCCGACATCCATCGGCGCAGCGAGAAAATGACATGGCGCAGCAGCTTGCGCGAAGCCCTGGAAACCTGTGCCAGCCTGACGGGTGCGTCCGCCGCCGCGCTGCTGTTGCTCGACAACGCCGGGCACATCCTGGCCCGCCTGAAATACGGCGAGCCGCGTCTGGCCGCCCTGGAGGACCTTACGCCAGAAGAGGCCGAGGCCTGGATCCAGGCCTCGAGTCGCCGCACGCTGGCCCCGGCTACCCGCCAGGACGAAACGCTTTGGCTTCTGGCCATTCCCCCTCATACCCGCGCGCCCCTGGGTCTCATGCTCTTCGAGGGCGTCCGCAGTTTGCCGCCTGAAGTGCTCAAGACCGGGGCGGCCCTGCTCACCCCCATGGTACGCCTGGCCCATGAGCATCTGAGTTCTCCAGCCACCCCCGAACCCTCTCCCGCGGACACCGGAGACCACGATGCGCAGTGGATTACCCGCTACAATCGCCTGACTCTGGCTCTGCAACGCCTGCCCCATCTCACCGATCCGCTCGAAACCCTGACGCTCCTTTCCGACATGATGCTGCAAGCCCTTGATGGGAACCGTATCGGCATTCTCACTATTGTGATGGGGCGTGAGCTGTTCATCCATTACCGTCTGGGCCTCACCGAAAACAGCCTGCGCCTGATGCCAGGCCTGTATCGGGAAGCCTTAAGCCATTCCGATCTGCCCTTTCAAGGCATCGTCCAGGTGGTGGATTTGCAGCAAAGGCCCGACGAGCTGGGAGCACTGGCCCGGTTGCAGGATGTCCATACGCTTTTACTACTCCCCATCACCATTGCCGAGGATGAGGTGGGCCTGATCGTGATCTGCCGGGATCAAATCCGGCCGTTTTCCCCCGCCGAAATGGCCCTGGGCATGACCCTGGCCAGCCAGACCGCGCTGGTGTTGCAGAAAGGACATCTGTATCAGCAGGAATACGCCCAGCGGACTCTGGCCCGCTCGCTGAGCAGCGCCGCGACGGCCCTGACGCAAACGCTGGACCTGGAGCAGGTGCTGGATCTGATTCTAGACGAGCTGGCACGGCTGATCCCCTCCGACGCCAGCAACGTGATGCTGATCGAAGGCGGGGAGTTGCGGAGCGTGCGCTGGCGCGGCTATGAGACTTTTGGAACCGAGGAGGCCATCCGCACCACGCGCCTCCCTCTCACGCTGCCCAATATCGTGCAGATGCGGGAGACCCGCGCTCCCCTGGTCATCGCCGATGTGACGCAGGATCCGTATTGGGTTCCAACAGAAGCAACGCGCTGGTTGCGTTCCTACGCCGGAGCGCCTATCGTGATAGATCAGGAGATGGTGGGCGTCATCAGTGTGGATAGTGCCCGGCCCAATGCCTTCACCCTGGAGGATGCCTGGCAGCTCAAGGCCTTCGCCGATTATGCCGCTATCGCGCTGCGCAACGCGCGGTATTACACGCAGGCCCGCCAGCAGGCCCGCGATTTAAGCCTGCTGCATACCCTGAGCCAGGTCTTCACGCAGAGTACCAGTGTTCTCGAAAGCGCGCAACGCTGCGCGCAGTACGTGCATCAGATCTTCAATGCCACCCTCACGCTGATTACCTATCCCATCGAGCGTGCGACAACCGCGCAGGCTGTGGGTTGGAGCGGTATGCCCGAAATCACCGCCCGCACGCTGGCCGAAGTCTGCGCTGAGCTGGAAGCGGAGCTGGCCTCCCAGGAGGTGGCGCTGCTCCCCTCTGACCTGCGCGAGCGCCTGCCCTGGCCTTTACCCATCAGCGCCGCGTTGCGGATCCCCCTCATCAACCAAAACCAGAAAAGTGGGGCGATGTACCTGGCCTGGGCCCAACCATATGCGCTTACGCCGGAAGACCTTGCGCTGTATACGGCGGTGGGACGCCAGATCAGCACAGGCCTGGAGCGCTTGCGCCTGGTGGATGAGTTGCAACAGCGCAAGACGTATCTGGAACGCCTGAATGCCGCCATTTCCGAAATCAACCGGGCCGTGGGCCAGGAGGCCATCGCTGAGGCCGGGCTGCGCGAAATTATGCAGGTGGAAGGGATTGAGCAGGGAGCGGTGTATCTGTGGGTTGAAGGCCGGGAGTGGCGTTTGCGGCTGAATAAGAACGCGCGCGGGGAGTTGATTCCCCTGCCGGAGGCTTTCCCCACGCCCCGTTCGCCTCAGATGAGCCTGCCGCTGAGCATCGGTGGGGAAATCGCCGGGGTGCTCAATCTCTATGGCCGTGGCTTGCGTTCGCTGCGACCGGATACGGAGCAGTTGCTGCACGCGATCGCTTATCAGCTTTCCCTGGCCCTGCAGCGCGGGCAGTTGACGGACCATCTCCAGGAGCAGTTGCGCGCAACGCACGCGCTCTATGAACTGGGCGCGGCCCTGCTCAGCCTGAACACGCCGGACGAGGTGCTCTGGATCGCACTGCGCACGGCTTATGACATGTTCGATGACGTGCTGGCCGTCGGCTGTTATGTGCCGGAGGCGCAGGGGTGGAAACGAGCCCGGCTCTATACGGCCCAGAAACGCCGGGAGTGGAGTCAGCTTTGGCCCGAAGGCCAGCCGGCTTTGGCGGAAGAGCAGACGTTGCTGGATACCTGCGCCCGCATGAAAACGCCAGTCCGGGCAAGTGAGTTTGAACTGCCCCAAACCTGCCGAAAGCTTCAGGAGGTGGGTGCCCGGCAGGTGTTGTATGTGCCCCTGGCCCTGCCCCAGACCCATCCAGGCCCAACGCCCCTGGCCGGGATTCTGGCCCTGGTGTTTAAGCAAGAACGGGATTTGCTCCCCCATGAGATGTCGCAGCTAGGGTCCCTGGTGCAACAGACTACGGCAGCGCTGGAGCGTCTGGCCCTGTACACGGCCACCCGTAAGGCTGAAAGCCGCCTGCGGGCGATTCTGGAATCCTCGCAAGATGGGTTGCTGCTGGTTGGCCTGGATGGCAGGCTGCACTACATCAACCAGGCGGCGCTGCGTCTGCTGGCCTTACCGGAGAGCCAGGACCGCTGGGAGGGACATGCGCTGAGCGAAATATTCTGCCAGATGCGCAGGCGCGAACCGGAGCTGACGCGCTGGCTGCTACACAAAGTGCAGCGTAACCCGGTGCCGGGTCGCGACGAGCCGCTGGAGGAAGGTCCAGAGTTCACTACCGCCGATCGGCGCGTGCTCAAGGTCACCCGCTGGGGCGTTTTCCAGGATGCGCAAACGCTCCTGGGGCAGGTTTTCTATCTGCGCGATATGACCAGCCAGAAGGAGCTGGAGCAGATGCGCGACGACCTGTTCCACATGCTGGTACATGACCTGCGCAATCCCCTGGGCGTGATTCTCAACGCGGCGATGATGCTGAGGGATCCGGCGCTGAAGGGCATGGAAGAGGAGCTGATTGACATCACGCTGTACAACACGGAACGCACCCTGCGGATGGTGAACACGATTCTGGATATTGGGAAGCTGGAAAGCGGTCGGACGGCTCTGGAGCGTCATCCTGTGCGGCTGGTGGATTTGCTGGATTCGATTCAAAAAATTGTGCGCGTTTCGACCAAGACCTTTGCTTTCGAGCTAGATTTCCCGCCGGATCTGCCCAATGTGTGGGGTGAAAAGGCGATGATCGAGCGCGTATTGCAGAACCTGGTGGATAACGCGCTCAAGTTCATCAGTGGCTCACCGGCTCGCCTGCGCATCGCCGCCAGCGCCAGGGAAGGTGAGATCCAGGTGGAAGTTTTCAATACCGGCAAGCCGATCGCTCCCGACGTACAGCCCTGGCTGTTTGAAAAGTTCCGCCCCGGCAAGAACGAAGCCCGCGGTTACGGGTTGGGGCTGGCCTTCTGTCGCCTGGCCGTCGAAGCGCACGGAGGACGGATCTGGGTGGAAAACGCGCCCGATGGGGTGAGTTTTAAGTTCACGCTGCCGCAGGCTCCAGGATCACTGCCCCAGGAGGGTAACGATGCCCATGCAGCCCAGGATAATCAGCACGCCGATGAGGACGATGCCAATTAAAAAGGCCAGGGTGAAGCCGGTGTAGTTGAAGAAATCCGCCCAGGTGAAACCGGTACGCTGATCCATGACGCGCGGTTGCAGGCGCTTGCCGCAGGCCGGACAGCGCTCGGTACCGTCGGCCACCATGTTCCCACACTTAGGACAGAACTCCGGCATCTTTCCCCTCGATTTTCACGCCCGCTGTAAGCGGCAGCGTAGTGCTGATGAAGGCATAAGCCATGTGGGGGGTATTATGGGCCAGGCCCACCCGCCCCAGGCGGTCCACGATGATAACGCCGCCATAGCCCCCAACGCGCTCAGAGAGCAATGCGATCAGGGCCGTCGCCGCCGCTTGCGCCGTCATTCCCTGCCGCAGGAAATCGCAGGCCGTCTTGGAGGCCACAATGCGCATGAGGGGTTCACCCCAGCCCGTGGTGCCGGCAGCACCGCAGGCGTTGTCGGCGTAAGCGCCACAGCCCACCAGGGGGGAATCGCCCACACGACCGGGCAGCTTGCCCGGCGTGCCGCCCGTCGAGGTCGCCACGGCCACATTGCCGGCGCTATCCAGAGCTACGGCGCCAACTGTGTCCCCACCAGGTGTAACCGGCGGTGCCCAGTACTCATCACTATCCTCGCGATCCCATTTGCCCAGCAGCTCCGCCGGGTCGCAGAGGGGAATGCCCTGTTCCTGAGCGAAACGTTGTGCGCCCGGTCCTACCAGCATGTGATGCGGGGTGCGCTCCAACACCAGTCGGGCCAGGGAGATGGGATGACGCACGCGCTGCACCGCAGCGACAGCGCCAAACCGCAGTGTGCGACCATCCATGAGGATCGCGTCGAGTTCCAGCTCGCCGGCCTGATTGTAATAGATGCCCCGTCCGGCGTTAAACGTGGGGTCATCCTCCAGAAGGCGCACGGCGGCCTCAACCGCATCCAGAGCGCTGCCGCCCCGTTCGAGAATCGCCCACCCCACCTGAGCGGCCTGTTGACAACCGTTCCGAAAGGCCTCTTCCAGGCGCGGGGGAATGTACCAGGCTCCTCCATGGATCACCAACGCGCAATGTCCCATCGCAACTCCTTGAACGGGATATGACAAAATGTAGCACAGGATTGTGCATCCTGTGCTACATAGTCGAACCAATCAGCGTGACGAATCAGGCCTGGGCAGCCAGTGTCGCCAGCTTCGCAAAGGCCTGGGGATCGTTCACCGCCAGATCAGCCAGCATCTTGCGGTCAATCGCCACGCCCGCGCGTTCCAGACCGGCGATGAAGCGGCTGTAAGAGAGACCGTTCTGGCGCGCCGCCGCGTTGATGCGCACGATCCACAAGCGGCGCAAATCGCGCTTGCGATTGCGGCGATCGCGGTAAGAATAGGCCAGGGCCTTCATCAAGGCTTCATTGGCGCGCCGGTAAAGCCGATGGCGCGTGCCGTAGAAGCCCTGCGTCATGCGTAAAGTTTTCTTATGACGACGATGTGTACGGAAACCAGTTTTTACTCTCACGTCACCCTCGACTTATTTCTCGTCAAGATAAGGAGCCAGACGCTCCACACGCTTTTTCACACCCGCGCTCTCGACCACAATCATCTTATCGTAAGTGCGGCGTACATCCTTGGACTTCTTGCGGCGCAGATGGCTTTTACCCTGATGCGTGCGCAGCAACAGTCCCTTCCCGCCTTGCGTCAGGCGGAAACGCTTCGACGTAGATTTATGCGACTTCAATTTAGGCACGTTGTTTTCCTCCCCAGACTCACTTCCGTTTTGGCGCCAGAACCATCAGCATCGTCTTGTTGTCCATGATCGGGGCCTGCTCAATGACACCGACTTCGCTGACAGCTTCGGCAATTTGTCTCAATTGTTCCAGGGCAATTTCCGGATAGGTGGCCTCGCGCCCGAAGAAACGCACGCGCACCTTAACCTTATTGCCCTCCTCCAACCAGCGTTGAATATCACGGACCTTAAACGCCAGGTGGTGCTCAGTCGTCTTGGGCCGCAGCCGGATTTCCTTGACCTCGATCACCTTCTGCGCCTTGCGCGCCTGGCGCTCCTTCTTCTCTAACTCGTAAGCGAACTTACCAAAATCCAGAATCCGCGCCACGGGTGGCGTGGCATTCGGCGCCACTTCCACCAGGTCCAACCCCAACTCAGCGGCCCGCGTTAGAGCCTCGCGCAGGGGCAAAACTCCCAGATTGTCCCCATCTGGACCAATAACCCGCACTTCAGCGGCCTGAATTTCCTCGTTAATCCGATAGCGCTCTTTGCTAATGAGAACCTCCTGCGAACCCCACCTGTGTTCAAAAGCGGAGCTATAATAACATGAAATGGGCTTCTGTCAAATGCTCTGAACCCCTTAAGCCGCCCTCACCTGCGTTTCAGGGCGTAGCGCCAGGTTCCGGCGTCGGGGTTTCGGTCGGTTCCAGCGTCGGCGTCGGCGTCTCGGTCGGCTCCGGCGTCGGCGTCTCGGTCGGTGTGGGTGTCGCCGTGGGCGTT
>DAOTZR010000151.1:0-11034 GCA_034434315.1 Anaerolineae bacterium | reverse complement strand
GCAGTGGCTTCAGCTTACTGAGGCTGCCTATGCCTTGTTCCAAGCTATCGTCTTTGCATCTACCTGACTATGTCCGAACTCACGTCCGAACCCCAGGTAATGGCTTGCCCATTTTTTACGGAAGATGCGCCGAACTGATCGGTTTTTCTATCTACGCCGAGCGATTTATTTTTCTCTGTGTGAACCGAAGCAAAAAACCTTTCTTGCAGGATAGATACATAGGGCTGGACATGCGCCCGCATGAACGCAAAGCGCCTTTTGAGTGCGCACTTTGGGTTTGCAAGACCAAACAGATTTCGCGTAGTCATAAAAGCCCTTTTCACCTGATCCAGATTAGGGATTTTTATAGGAATGCGTTAAAATAAACTTAACTGTGATGAATCCTGTTCGGCAATACCCTGAAAAAGGACCATAGAAAAAGATGAGAAGAACCTGGCGACAGCTCTGGATTGGATGCCTTTTGAGCTGGCTGATGGCTTTGATGCCATTACATGTCCTCGCTCGGCCTGTTCAGACATATTTCGAGCTGGATTTTGCCTTCCGCTTCGAGCATGTTTTTGACCTGGGCGTTCCCGGTGGTCAGGCTTTTCTGGAAGATCAGTTCGGTTTCCTCTGGTTTGGTTCAGAGGGTGGGGGGCTGTTCCGCTGGGATGGTTACACACTCAAAAATTATCCGGCGCGCTCTGATTCGGGGCTTTCTAACGGCAATATTTATCGCCTTGTCCAGGATCGCCAGGATCCTTACGTGATGTGGATTGCTACCGGGAACGGCCTTAACCGTTTTGAGCTTCGTACTGAAACTTTCACCGTATATCGCAGCACACCTTCAGATCCGCAAACCCTGAGCAGCGACACTATCCAGGATATAGTCCAGGACTCTGACGACCCGGCCATTTTGTGGTTGGCCACCACCAATGGACTGAATCGCTTTGATACCCGCACGGGAGTTGTGACCCGTTTCCTACCCGATCCAGCTGAGCCATCAGCTCTGGGCTATCCTGACTTGTGGCGGCTTTTACAAGACCCGGAAGATCCCGCTGTGTTGTGGATAGGGACCTATGGCGGCGGATTGGAGCGCTTCGATAAAACTACCGGGACTTTTAGCCGCTATCGTCATCAGGAGGGCGTCGCCGGCACGTTACCCGACCCCGATAACCTGATTGATGCTTTAATTGCCGACCGCGATGACCCGCGCCACTTATGGATTGGGTCGCCTGGCGTTGGCCTGGCCCGTTTTGATAAGCGCACTGGCCATTTCGAACCCTATCCCCAAACCCAGGCCCTGGGTGAAGTGGGGCTGATTTACGATGACGGAGAGGGGCATCTGTGGCTCGGTGGGTATATTACCAGCAATGGCCTGTCTTTGTTGGATAAGCGCACGGGTGAGCTGCTAACCTTGCGCCATGACCCCGGCGATCCATACAGCTTGAGCAACGACCTGGTGGTGAATGTTGCCCGGGATCAGGTTGGGCGTTTCTGGATTGTGACTTATGGGGGAACCGTAGATAAAATTGACCCCTATAACCAGAATTTTGAGTTGTATCGCAGCGCATTCGATAAGCCGGGGGCTTTGAGCAATAATGCGGTGACAGCTCTGGCGCAGGCTCCTGATGGAACCATCTGGATTGGAACCCAGGCTGGCCTCAATCGCTGGCGGCCTCAGGACGGGACTTTTGAGTCTTTTACTCACGATCCCGATGATTCCACGTCTCTGCCGGCAGACTACATCCTCAGTATAACCCCAGCCCCGAAAGGGGATTTGTGGCTGGGACTTTGGTCCGGCCCTCTGGTGCGTTTTGATCCGGATACAGGCCGGGTTGTGGCTTCTTACAGTGCTCCGACGGATGGCTTTGGCGACATCGTACTCGATCCCGACGATCCGAGCATTTTATGGATAGGCACACTGGTCGCCGGATTGGCGCGTTTCGATCAGCGTTCGGGCACCTTCACGTTTTACCCTCAGGTAAAAGATAGCCCTATGGCCGAACAGGGCCCAAGCACGGGATATCTGCAACGGGTATTGCACGACCGCAAAGCCCCGGTTTTGTGGATGGGGGGATGGTATGGCGGCGGGCTCAATCGCTTTGATAAGGTGACTCAGCGCTTCACGCATTATCTGGCCAACCCCGCCGATCCGCAAAGCCTGGGTTCCAATGCTATCGCGGCCTTGTATCAGGATGTTGAAGGCTATGTGTGGATTGGAACGCAAGGCGGCGGACTGAATCGCTTTGATCCTGCCACAGAACGCTTCACCCGTTACGGCCGCGATCAGGGTATTCCCAGCGATGTGAATGTAATTGTCCCAGATGAAAAGGGTGATCTGTGGCTGGGGACCAATGCCGGCCTGTTGCTCTTCGATCCGCGCCAGGGGCAGGTTGAGCGGCGCTACGTCAAAAGCGATGGCCTGCAGGGTGATATTTTCTTGCCAGGCAGTGGTTTACAGGCCCGGGATGGAGCTTTGTGGCTGGGTGGAGCTGGAGGAGTGAATCGTTTTTACCCCTCACGTATGCGAGTCAATGCCCGGCCGCCTAAGCTAGTGCTCACGGCTCTCACGCAGGGCGGTCAGCCTTTACCGCAACTCCAGGGACGTGTACCGGCTTTTGTTTCAGAGATTAAACTGGATTGGCAACACAATTTCTTTGAATTTGAATATGTGGCCCTGAATTACACGCAACCGGAGAAGAATCAGTACGCTTATAAGTTAGAAGGTGTGGACAAGGACTGGCGCTATGTGGACACCAGGCGATTTGGCAATTACACCACACTTCCGCCGGGAACTTACACCTTGCGCATCATAGCGTCCAATAATGATAATGTCTGGAACCTCGAAGGCATAACCCTGAAAGTCACCGTTGTTCCCCCGTTCTGGCAGACCTGGTGGTTCCATTTACTGCTTGCCATTACGCTGATAGGAGGAATCGGTGGCGCTGTGGCTTGGCGTTTGTACGCCAATACTCTGGAACAGCGCCGCCTGGAGTCGCTGGTCCAGCAACGTACCCGGGAACTTCGAGAACTGAATATCCGCTTACAGGCGCAGAACGCCGAGCTAGAGGAGCGCAACACCGAACTGGATGCCTTTGCCCACACGGTTGCGCACGATTTGAAGAATCCGCTTGCAGCCATCATCGGCTTTGGTTCCCTTCTTGAGATGAGCCTGGTCCAAGGCCAGGCTGATGAACAACTCATCCAGAATACCCGGCGCATTGTTCAGGCCGGTCGCAAAATGAATTACATCATCGAGGAGATTTTACTCCTTTCAACGCTTCGGAAAGTAGCCGATGTTACTCTCGAACAGGTTGACATGGCCCAGGTGGTCAAAGAGGCTTTGACGCGCCTTCAGATGGAGATTGAACAAACCGACGCTCACATTGAGATGCCTTCATCCTGGCCATGCGTTTGTGCGCATCCAGCCTGGGTTGAAGAGGTCTGGACGAATTACATCAGCAATGCCCTTAAGTACGGCGGACGGCCCCCCTATATCATCCTGGGATGGGACGAGATACCCGATCAGCCCGATCAGGTGCGCTTTTGGGTGCGTGACAATGGACCGGGACTGACCCCGGAAGAACAGGGGCGTTTATTCACCATGTTCACCCGCCTGGATAAGGTCCGCGCTAAGGGCCATGGACTGGGCCTTTCGATTGTGCGACGCATTGTCGAAAAACTGGGCGGTGGAGTAGGGGTTGAAAGTACTTTGGGTGAAGGCAGTACGTTCTGGTTTACCTTGCCCCGCTGTAAAGAATAAAAAGTGGTACCAATGCCCTATTGTTTTGGAAAAAACTTCAGGTACATTAAATTTAAAGTGTGAGGGTAGATGAGTTGGCATAAAGTTCTACAAGGAGCGCTTGATGGTGTATTGGCCGCGTGAAGAGGGTCAGGGATTGACAGAATACGGTCTGATTCTGGTACTTATCGCGGTCGTCGTTGCCATTATTGTCAGTGTTTTAGGGACAAGGGTATCCGGTATGTTCAGCTCTATCATCAGTGAGTTGGACGCGCATACGCCATAAAGTTTATAAAGCAGCACCGCCGCCTTTTTTAATGGCGGCGGTGCTTTTATGATTCCGGGCCTGGACAGGGAGTCAGTTGCGACGGTTTCCCTGCCTTTGGCATTCTCCACACTCCCTACTGAGATTGTGTGACAAGTACAACCGCATCCAGGGCGGGGATAGTCAGCGTGAGTTTGCCCTGTTCGGGCTTAAGCACCATGCCTTCTTCCCAGACCGGCTGGAACGTACACTTTTCCAGGCCCGTCTTACGCAGGTCAATTTCGATGCTGGCCGGTTCCTCGGCTGTATTCATAGCGATAATGAAGCTTTCGATTTCGGCAGTTCGGGCATAGGCAAATTGCATACCTTTGGCATAGAGGGTGCGATAGTCCCCGTAACGCAGCACGGTATGCGCTTTGCGCAGGGCCACATAACGCTTAAATGCCGCCAGTAAATCTTTATCCCAGCGGCTTTCATCCCAGGGGAAAGCCCGGCGGCAGTCTGGATCCTGGCCGCCTTCCAGTCCGATTTCGTCGCCGTAGTAGATGCTGGGAGTTCCTATGAAGGTCATCTGGAACAGCGTCGCCAGCTTTAGCCGCGCCTTATCGCCGCCCACCAGACTGAGGAAACGCGGCATATCGTGACTGCTGAGCAGGTTGTATTGGACCAGCGTCACTTCCCGGTCGTACAGGGTAGTCATCCGCTCCACTTGCTTGGCGAAGGCGCTTGCGTCCAGCCGACGGAGTTGGAAGCCTCCCGGCTTCACGGAAGTATCCAGCTTACTGCCACCGAAAAAGCCCAGGCAGGCACGGTTGAAGACATAATTCATGACGGCGTCGAAGTGCTCACCGCGCAGCCATTCTCTGGCCTCTTCCCAGATTTCGGCGAGGATGTAGGCTTCGGGATTAATGGCTTTGACGCGCCGGCGAAATTCCTCCCAGAAACCCGGCGTCTTGATCTCTAGCGGCACGTCCAGGCGCCAGCCATCAATCCCTTCGCGTAGCCATAATTCGGCAATCTCGTAGATGAATTCGCGCACCGCAGGTGTTTCGGTATTGAATTTGGGCAGAGCCTTCAGATTCCACCAGCAATCATAGTTGGGCTTCCCATGCCGATCATAGGCATTGACCGGGAATTTCCTGGCCTTGAACCAGTCCAGGTATGGAGAAGCCGGCCCATTTTCCAGCAGGTGATTAAACTGGTAAAAGCCACGGCTGGCGTGATTAAAGACCCCGTCCAGAATAATGCGGATACCGCGGCCATGCGCGGCTTTCAGCAGCTCGCGGAAAACCGCATCCCCGCCCAGAATCGGATCTACATGTCGGTAATCGTGGGTATGATAACGGTGATTGGCGGTGGACTGGAAAATGGGGTTGAAGTAAATTGCCGTAATCCCCAAATCCTGCAAGTAATCCAGATGCTCGATGACGCCCAGCAAATCGCCGCCCTTGAAACCCTCCACTGTCGGCGGTGCGTCCCAGGGCTCCAGATTGCTGGGCTTGCTCAGTTTTTCACTGC
This sequence comes from Anaerolineae bacterium, assembly GCA_034434315.1. GTDB lineage: Bacteria > Chloroflexota > Anaerolineae > B4-G1 > SLSP01 > DAOTZR01. The sequence goes on along the minus strand of DAOTZR010000151.1, from coordinate 5,527 downwards.
GGGCGAAACGATCGGGGAAAATCTGGTAAAAGACCGCATCCTTAACCCAATCGGGAGTGTGGATACTCATGATTTAACCTCCTGATTCAGAGATGTGTGAAGCCTTTTGTCGGCTTAAACGCCATTGGATCATCCGTCCACCTAGCGCCAGGACAAAGGCCTGGACAAAAACCAGCCCTGTGATCACCAGCCCCACGTCCTGCCAGAGGCGCTCCGGGAAAAGACGAATGAGCGTGTCTGAATACTCAAACATCCAGGTGTCAGGTGGAAAAAGAACTTCGTGGAATTTCACAAAAAAGCTCTCCCACGCCAGGAGCATGAAGCCGCCAATCAAGAGTAAGCCCACCAGCGTAACCAAGCCGCCATCCGAAAGTGCCCCCCAGGCCTCGGCGTGACCTCCCCGTCGGGTCAGGCGCAGGCTAGCCAGAATGACCAGCACCAACGCCCCAGCCCCAAGCCAGGTCAGCACGTCGAAAACGCGCTTCACGTCATCCATATGGCTCAGTTCGCGCTGATTGAAAGCCGGGCTCCCGTCGCTCAGGGTCAGTTCAGAAAGGATGCGAATATCATGGGGGGCGTTCAGAAAATCAATCGAACGCTGCGCCAGACGTAACCGCTCGGCAGGTTCCATACCATAGGGATCGGCAGGAAAATCCGCCTTGCTGTACTCCCAGGCGGGATACCAGGGCAGAGCGTTTAAACGTACGGCCAGGGCCGTCACAATCCAGGGAATGCCTAGAACAATGACCAGACGTAAAATCTTGCTCACTTTTCCCTCTTGATCTCATTTGCACTTAGTTATACATTTAAAATCTGTTGTGGCAAATCGCGGTTGGGAGTCTGTATCACTTTAGGCTGTTGCAGAATCGACCGCAGGGTGCCTGGATGTGCCATCCTGGTACTGCCGCCTGCTGGGACCACCGACCTCCAATCGGCATTTCTGGACCGCCGACCTTTTTTCGCTGTCGCTGCAGGTTGACATTTAGCTGATTTTCCCTATCATTAAGCCCATGGTCACGCGACTATATCTCAAACCTGGCCGGGAAGAGTCCGTTTTACGTCGTCACCCCTGGATTTTTTCAGGAGGCGTGGCGCGTCTTGAAGGCCATCCCGAAGCTGGGGCTACGCTAGCTGTCCATAGCGCCGATGGTGCCTTTCTGGCCTGGGGCCAGTTCAGCCCGGCCTCTCAAATCCGCGTGCGCCTGGTGAGCTGGCTGGCAACGGATGATCCCGATGCTCCGGATTTCTGGCGGGAACGTCTGCGGCGTGCGATCGCCTTACGGGCGCCCCTCCTCGTCGATACAGAAACGGATGCCTGTCGCCTCGTCTTTGCCGAATCCGATGGCGTGCCGGGTCTGATTGTGGATCGTTATGGCGAAGTCCTGGTTTTACAAGCCCTCACAGCCGGCGCCCAGCTTCGACGTCAACTCTACGCCGACCTGCTTAACGAGCTCCTCAATCCCCGCACCATTTACGAACGCAGCGATGCCGAGGTGCGTGAAAAGGAAAATCTCATCCCCTTTGTTGGCCTGTTGCGCGGCATCGAGCCGCCGGCGCTTGTCCCGATACGTGAAAATGGCCTGGATTTTTGGGTTGATGTGCGTAAAGGACACAAAACCGGCTTTTATCTCGATCAACGACCCAACCGCCAGCTCTTGCGCCAGTGGGTCGAGCAGCGCCGCCGCTGTGGATTGGGGACGGCCGTGCTCAACGTGTTTTCTTATACCGGTGCCTTCACCCGTTATGCTCTGGCTGGTGGATCGGAATCGGCGATTAATCTGGATGCTTCTGCCGAGGCTTTGACCCTGGGCCGTCGGCATCGCCCTGAAGACGCGCCGGTTACCGATTTAGAGGGCGATGCGTTTCGTCTTTTGCGTGAATTGCGGGCCACTGAAAACCGCTTCGACATTATCATCCTTGATCCGCCCAAATTCGCCTTTTCCCAGGCCGACATTCAGCGTGCTGCGCGTGGTTACAAAGATATTAATCTCCAGGCTTTGCAGCTCCTGCGCCCTGGCGGACTGTTGTTCACCTTCTCCTGCTCCGGTGCGATTACTCCGGATCTTTTCCAAAAGATTGTGTTCGGCGCCGCTTTGGACGCTGGCCGTGAGGTGCAAATCGTAGCCTGGCTGGCTCAGGGACCGGATCACCCTGTGGCCCTGCATTTCCCCGAATCGGCCTACCTGAAAGGCCTGGTAGGACAGGTCGTCGCATGAAGCCTTGGGCGTGGACTGAGGTAGGGCAAGGCCCGCTTAGTGCAGATAAACAGGACATCAATTTTAGAGCTTTAAGGAGTTTGGAATGGATTTAGGTATTATCGGCTTGCCCTTTAGCGGAAAGACGACGATTTTCAACGCCCTGACCCATGGGGGGCGTCCAACTACGGCTTCGATGGGCAAGGTGGACATTGCTACGGGAATTGTGGATGTCCCGGATGCCCGGATTGACTGGCTCAGCGCCCTTTACAAACCACGCAAGACAACCTACGCGCGCATCACCTATGCTGACATTGCTGGCCTGGACCGTGGTGCAGGGAAGTCCGGCCTCTCAGGCCCGTTACGCAATCAAATTTCCCGCATGGATGCCTTGGTGCACGTTGTGCGGGCCTTTGAAAATGATGCGGTCCCGCACCCGCTCCAGAATGTGGATCCGCAGCGCGATGTGCGCCTGTTGGATGAAGAACTCATTCTTTCGGACCTGGTGACGGTGGAAAATCGCCTTCAGCGCATTGCCGAAAGTTTGCGCAAAGGTGCCCGTGCCGAAGAACGGCAGGCTTTGCAGGCGCAAGAGGCCATTTTCCTGCGCCTGAAGGAAACGCTTGATGCTGGCAGGCCTTTGCGGGCCATGGACCTCACGTCCGAAGAACGCGATGCCTTACGTGGTTATGAGCTACTCACGCTCAAGCCCACCCTGGTGATCCTCAATGCTGGGGACGATCCGTTTCCAGAATCGCTGCTGGACTATAACGTTCCTCAGAGCCGGGTCCTGTCCTTGCAGGGCAAAATCGAAATGGAACTGGCGCAACTCGATCCGGCTGAGGCGGAGATGTTTAAAGAGGAATTCGGCATTAAAGAACTGGGCCTGCACCGCGTCATCCGTGCCTCGTATGAGCTGCTCAAGCGCATCTCCTTCTTCACCGTTGGCGAGGATGAAGTTCGCGCCTGGACCGTGCGCGAAGGCGCCAACGCTGTCGAAGCGGCGGGGGCCATTCATACGGACCTGGCGCGCGGTTTTATCCGCGCCGAAGTCGTGGCTTATCAGGACCTCTATCAGGCTGGATCCATGGCCGAAGCTCGTAAACTGGGTAAAGTGCGTCTGGAAGGCAAGGACTACATCGTCAAGGATGGCGATATCCTTCACGTGCGTTTCTCCATTTAAGCAGCGCAATATCAAGAGCTGGCTGAGCGTGAGGCGGACCTGTGAAAGACCACGCATTAATCAGAAACGATAGCCTGGAAGAAGCCGAATTTCAAATTGAATGGCTTTTCAGCAACCTGCGCTGGACCTTCCTTATTGCCGTAGCTGGCGTTGTAGGATTAAATGCCCTGCTTTCATCCAGCGACTTCCCCGAAATGATTGGGGTTCTGCTGATTATCGGCGGCGTGGCTAATCTTCTGGTGATGCTGGTTCTCATGCTCAACGCCTTTCGCAAACCCTTCCGCAACTTCACCTTCCTGCTCGATTCATTCCTGGCTTTGGGCTTGATTTTGGCCACGGGGGGGACTAATAGCCCGGTCCTTTTCATCTCCCTGATTCCTGTCATTACCCTGGCTTTGCGCTTCACCTGGCTCCCCAGCGTTGTATTGTGCCTCGTCATCGTGGCAATCTATCTTTACTTTGCCGGACAACAGATTGGCTACGATGTGTTGTTCAGCTTCTCGACTGCAGGGCTACCTTACCTCACCAGTGCCATTGTGGTCCTTGTTTCCGGCGTCGTCATCAGCTACATTGGTGTGCGCATTCGCCAGACCCTCACCGAAGAACGTGAGCGACGTGAAACCCAGGCCCGGAAAATGCTGGAAAGTGCCCATCGGCGAGTTCGGCTTATTTTCGAGCTGGCCAGTACCCTCAGCGCAACGCTCAATTACGAACGTGTCTTAAGCGCCGCTCTGGATGTGAGTTACGCCGGGTTGCGTCAGTTTCTGCCGCCGGGTGTCGAAGAGGTCAAGCAAGTTCAACTGATTATGCTTTTTGGCCTGGACGAACAACTCTTTATTGCCACTTCACGGGGATTGAGCTATGCAGAGGAACGCCTCCGTTTCCCTGCCACTCAGGGATCTCTGGCCAAAGCCTTGCACAGTGCCGAACCCGTTATTGTTGACGACCCCGGCAGCGACCCAGAGCTGGGTCAACTGGTTGCCATGCACAGTTGTCGTCAGGCTATTGTGGTCCCGTTACGTGCTGGTTTTGAAAGTTATGGCGTGTTGATTATGGCCGGCTCGCATCCCCGGCTCTATACCCCCGATTTTGTTGATCTCCTGGTCGCTATTTGCAATCAAGCCGTCATGGCTTTGCAAAATGCTCAACTCTATCAGAACCTCATGGAAGAAAAAGAGCGCCTGGTCAGTGTCGAAGAGGATGCCCGCAAAAAGCTGGCCCGTGACTTACATGATGGTCCCACCCAAACTATCGCCGCCATCGCCATGCGCCTGAATTTCATCCGCATGTTGATCGAGCGCGACCCGCAAAAAGCTTTGGAAGAGCTGGAAGCCCTGGAAAAACTGGCCCGTGACACCACCAAAGAAATTCGTCAGATGCTATTCACTTTGCGCCCCCTGATCCTTGAAACCCAGGGCCTGACACCGGCCCTGGAACAATACGTGCAGAAACTTTCGGAAACCGATCCTACCCCCGTCCACCTGGAGATCGAAGCCGGGGTTGACGATCTCTTGACGCGCGAAGCGCAAGGCGCGTGCTTCTACATCATCGAGGAGGCTCTGACCAATGCCCGCAAACATGCACAGGCCACCGACCTGTGGATCCGACTCTATCGGCGGGGTACCAGCGTAGTGGCCGAAGTTGAAGATAACGGCAAAGGCTTTGATGTGAGCAAAGTCGAAGAGAAGTACGCCGAACGTTTCAGCCTGGGGATGATCAATCTGCGCGAACGTGCGGCTCTGGTAGGTGGTAAAACCGTTATCCAGTCCGCGCCGGGTAAAGGCACAAAAGTCACGCTAACCATTCCCGCCCGGAGGGCTGGTGGACGCTAACCTTCTCATCACTGAACGTTGGCTCTGGCTGGAAATTTCGATTGCCCTGGCCCTGGCCGTTGCCTGGGGGCGCTGGTTCTGGCTGCGTTCCGGGCGCTCCTGGATACCTTTCCCGATCTGGCACAGCCTGCGCTTGCTTTATGCCCTGGGCTTCCCGGCCCTGGTCCTGTTCTGGCGTCACGGTCTTAGCGAACGCTACATGGGTCTTAAACCCCTTTCTGCCGGCCCCAATGTATGGATCCGGGACCTGGCCTGGACCTTCTTGATCGGTTTTGTCACCTGGGGCGTTTTGCAAACCATCACGGGTCCGTCGCTCA
>DAOTZR010000150.1:0-6737 GCA_034434315.1 Anaerolineae bacterium | reverse complement strand
AGCGAACTTCACCCCGCCGGTGATTGTGGTGGCGCCGCCAGCGCTACCCCTGGGCGGCGCGGATCCCTATCGTGCCGCCGCCCAGGCCAACTGGATGCCCGGCGCTTACGGAACAGAGCGCAAATTCACTATCGTCGGCGAGGAGTAACCGGCAGAGGAGGAAGCTGTGAAAAGCGGATGGTTGTGGTACGATCGAAGTATGGATGATTTGCGCAGTAAAGTCTCGCGCGCCGCCCAACGTTATCAACAGCGGTTTGGAGAAGAACCCGATGTGTGTTACGTCAATCCGGAGGCCTTACCGGAAGGTACTATGGTGGTAGGAAATGTCACTGTGCGTCCCCTGGGGCGGATTCTCAAGCATCATTTCTGGCTGGGGCGGGAGGCGGATGCATGAAACACATTTACGTTGGATGAAATTTAATTTCGTCCAACGCAACTCCATGTTTGCGGCTGAAGGATACTCCCGTACTTTAGACTATGACGTCTGGCACGCTTGGTTGTAAAACGACGCTCCCCTGGCTGGTCAGGCCAGGTTGGTGATGAGCCGCAACATCCCTTACACGTGGGTCAATTCTGTAATCAAAACCTGCAGGGCTACTTCGGGATCCAGTTCTCCCCGTTTAATGGCGTATTCCGTATCAAGCAGGATGTGGTAGGCCTGTTGCAGTTGGGGCAGGGTGAAAAGCCCGGCCTGCTTGTAAATTTTGCTCACGACGTAGGGATGTTGTTTGAGCCGCTCGGCGATGGACGCCTCGCTGTGGGAGCGTTCGCGATACCAGTAAACCAGGATGAGCAGGCGGTACTGACGCACCATCATGCGCAAAATAGCCAGGGGATGCTGCTCGCCCACCGTGAGCATGCGTTGCAGCAGGCGCAAGGCCGTGGTTGCGTTGCGTTGTCCCAGGGCATCTACCAGTTGGAAAATCACGTCGGCGCTGTACAGGTAAGGGACCATGCGCTCGATATCAGCCACACTGACAACGCCTTTGCCCTTGTAAAGCTGTAATTTGCGCAGTTCCTGATCCAGCAACAGGATATCCAGCCCTACGTTTTGCGCCAGCAAATTTGCCGCTGCGGCTTCGATCTTGCCGCCCAACATGGTCATGCGCGCCTGAATCCATTGGGGCAGGCTTTTGACATCGGGGAGAGGGCAAGGGATGCTGTGGCCTTTAAGGGATTGGACCCATTGCATCAGCGGGTGTTTGGAATTTAGCGTCTGGCTTTCGACGAAGATCAGGGCCGTACTTTCGGGCAGATGATTCAGCCAGGGGGCATCGGGCTTAAGCCAGGCCGGGAGGTCGCGTTCGCACGCATTGCGGATCACGATGACCCGCCGTCCACCCCATAACGGTGGGGTGAGGCAGGCCTGGCGCAATGCGCCCTCATCCAGCGGTGGATGCAGGGTCTCCAGAGCAAAACTCCGTTCCTCTGGTGGGACCAACCCGTCCAGCAAGGTCGTCAGGGCCGCTGTGCGGGCCAGATCGTTTTCACCATGGATGAGAAAAATCATAGCGTATACCGTAGATTTACGCGCAGGCGTTGCTGGTTGCCCCAGACATCGGCGAAAAGGGCCGTGATGGTGACGGGGGGCAGGCCGGGATCGGTTGTGATATTGGCCTGGATCCAGGTCCCGACGGATGGGGCCAACAGGATGGCCGGAATGTTGAACAGCACAGCACGCAGGAAGCGGTCAATCCAACTGCGCCGCGGCATGGATGCCAGAGCCAGCCAGGTGCTGCAAGCGGTCAGGGCCGCAGCACTGATGAGATTGGTTCCGCAATTGGGATGGATGGCCAGGCCGGAAGCTCCGTTGCGCAACTGTGCCTGTGCTTCGTAGAGAGCAGGTAAAATTTCTTCGGTCTTGAGCCTGGAATAAAATGTAATGCCGCGCCCATCGGAGAAACCCGTCACGCTGACGTTGGGATAGCGCCTCTGCAGCAGATGCAGGGTTGCGTGTTCCAGCGCGTGATTGTAGCGCGTGCAACGAATCCAGCTAATCAGCCAGCTGACCATGCCAGAGCCTCCTCCAGTTTCAGGAACATGCCGCACAGGTTTCCAGATAGGGATGAGCAATAACAATCAGCCGATAACGGGTGCTGCCATAAGGGTGGCAGGTGATTAGCGTCAGGCGCTCGTCCGGTGTAGGCATGATGAAGCGCGCGTTCTCCAAACGCTGTGTGGGTGAAGCGTCCCGTTCGGGGACAATATGGATTTCACTCACACGATACCCGTATCGGTTCCCCTGAGCATCGGTGACGTAAATCAGCGCTCCGACGGGAACGCGGTAGAGCGCGCGGAAAACCTCGCCGTGTGTGGTGTTATGGCCGTTGAGCACGGTATTCCCCCCGCTTCCGGGTCTGGCCGAACCGACTTGCCAGCCGGCAGCCTTCATATCGGGCACAGGCCAGAACTGGACTTTTTGATCGCCGATCTGCTGCACCGTGGGGGTTACAGGCACGATGGGGGCTTCGAGGCCGATGGCGGGAATGGCCAGGGCTACCGGCTCGGCAGCAGTTTGGGGCAACACAGTCGGGACAGGAAGCGGATAAGTCGGCATGGCGATGGAAGTCGCCACGGGAGCTGGTGTAGCAAGCGGCGGCGTGGCGTAAGACACGGGGGGGACGACCGGCGTTGTCTCTGGCGCGATCCACCGGGCGCTTTCGACACGGTCCCTTAACCCGGACGCAAAACTCAAAGCGATCAACAGGCTCCCCGTCAGAATCAGTCCCAGGCTTATTCCATGCTGATTGTGCATGGCTCGATTATAATCGGTTCGGCGTGAGATTCAACCGGTCGCACAAGCTCATTGATGCGGGACGAAGGATATTTTTTGCCAGGTGTTGAAGGATTGGCACCTTATGTTACAATACAATCAAGTCTTTCGGTAAATCCATCCGTGTGGATTGAAAGAAGGGGTGCCATGAATACGCTGAATCGGATTTGGGTCATTGTAGATTTGCTCCTGGCGATGGTGGTGTGCACTGTCATGCTCCTGGTTCCTCATACCTTGCTCCCTGCGGTTGGTCAATGGCTTGTCGAGGTCGGAACCCTCCTGAATCAGCTTGATCCCTGGGTGCGGTTTGGGGCTGGCCTGTTGCTGGCCGTGATGTTGGATACGCTGGCGCTGCTCTGGATCATTCTGGAATTGCGTAAGCCCCAATCCTACCTTAAGGTTGAGACGTTGGAGGGTGGGGCCACGGTCCGGGTACGGGCCGAAAGTGTGGCTTTGCAGATTCAGTATCGGCTCGATCCGCTGCCGGGGGTGATCCGGGTGAAATCCCGCGTCGGGGTCAGCCGGGGACGGGTGAAAGCTCACGCCGAGGTCACGGTTCCGCTGGGAGCGGATGTGATGGCTGTGGCGCAGCGTTGCGTCGGCGCGATGCGGGAAGCTGTGACGCAGGACCTGGGCCTGGCCCTGGCGGAGGACCCGGTGGTGCATGTGACCGTCATCAACCAACCCCAACCGAAACTGGCGCCTGCTGCTCCGCCGCCTGTACCGGGCCGCTACCCTGGCGCGGAAGGTAAACTGGCCGGACAAGAGGATAAGCCTGGCGCATGAGTGGGGGCCCGCTTTTAAGTCCTGAAGCTCTGGTTGAAGCGTTGCTTTTCGCCGCGCCCCAGCCCGTTCCTGTTGAGCAACTTGCCGCGTTGTTGCAGCTTAGCCTGGAGGAAATGGAAGCGGTTCTGGGCCGTTTGGAGGCGCAGTTGGAGGACCGAGGGATTCGTCTGCAACGGCATCGTGATGGGGTGCAGCTTACGACAGCGCCCGAAGCCGCTCCCTGGATTGAACGCCTGGCCGGAACTGAGGTGACCTTGCGTCTTTCCCAGGCAGCTCTGGAAACGCTGGCTATCATCGCCTATGCTCAGCCGATCACCCGCCCGCAGATTGAGGCGATTCGCGGTGTGGGCTCGGATGGCGTGGTGCGGACCCTGCTTAATGCCGGCCTTATTGCCGAGGTGGGACGTGCTGAAACGGTGGGCCGTCCCATTCTGTATGGCACGACGGCAGAATTTTTGCAGCATTTTGGCTTGAGCTCTTTGCGCGAGCTTCCTCCCCTGGAGAAATCATGATGCGGCGCTGGGCCTGGGTGGGGTCGCTGGCTGTGCTCCTCACGTTGCTACTGTGGGGCGGGGTGGTGTTGGGCCAGGCTCCATTCATGGAGGTGAATTATTATTATGTTGGGCCGGGGACAGGCCCGGTCAAGCTGGCCCTGGAGCGGGCGGCCCCGTATTTGCGCCAGGTCAATGCCCTGGATGAGGCCCATGTAGTGGTGTTGGATGGCATGGAACTGCCGGTGAACCTGACGCAAGAGGTGCGGACGCGCGTGCTGGAGGAGAAGCTGGGTCTGGTGGTGTTGTCTGGTCCGCAATTTCCCCGTCAGGCTGCGGATTTGTATCCCCTGCTGGATGTGATGACGTTTGAAGTTCAGGTGCTCAGTGATACGCAATCACTGCGCCTGGGGCCGGTGGGAGAAACGCCGGATGTGTTACAGGAGGTGATTGCCTGGGGCTCCGCCCCTCAAGTTCAGGCCCGTACCGAAATCAATAACCCCAATTTGCTTGCTCCGCTTGTAGTCACCGAGTCTTACGGCCCGGTGTTCCAGCGCTTGCGCGGACGGGTCGGTGCGCAGGTGTTTCTGGTTGGGCTATGGCTCCATGACGAAAGCAATGTCCAGTGGCTGAGCTGGCCTTATTTTGATTACCTGCTTTATCGCCTGGTAGCGGAGGCGGGACAGGCGACGCACCTGTACACTTATGCTGATTATCCACTTTCGCCCGTTCCCAAAACGCCGGTGCGTCTGGGCATCGCCTTGTTGGGTAGTGTGATTCTGGTTGTCGGTGGCGCGGGTTTTCTGCTGGCGCGTCGGTATGCTTACCTGCATCCGGAGCTAGCGCGCGGACGAATCCGTCAGGTGAGTACATTGCCCATCAGTCAGGGGTGGGAGGAGGTGGGGTTCCATCGCCCTCTGGCGGGTTTCATTTACATCAGTACGCTCGGCCTGGTTTTGCTCTTGCCTTTGCTGGCCTATAAGGTGTACCTGGTTCCCCATGTGCTGGTTCCCTGGCCGCAGGTGGTGGGTTTCTGGGAGCTGACCGTGCGCTGGTTCGAGGTGTTCTGGCTGGTGTTCGATCTGGGCACGGGGATAGCGGCTGTGCGATATTTTGCCACCTTACGGGTGACCGATCCGCGGCAGGGGTTCCAATATTTCCAGTTTTATGTGTGGTGGCAATTTTTCTCCGGAACGGTCCAGGTGGCGTTGGTGGCCTGGCTGGCCGCGACGTATTTCCCCGGCACCCTGTTGGCGCATATGGGGTACTATTTTGTGGCGCACGCGATCATTCAGTTCCCGGGTTTTTTGCGGGTTTTCGGGCTGTTTTTCCGTGCTTCGCAGCGTTTGGATTATGAACAGAGCCTGACCCTGCTGGCTACGCTGGGGCCTTTGGTGTTTCAGAGCCTGACTGTGATGGCGTTGCGGCGCTGGGGCGTCGGGCGCATCGGCATAGGCGAGCCTGTAGGAGCCGTGATAGGTCTGGGGGCTGGACTGTATCTCACAGAATGGGCTATTTTGGGGGTTGGCCTGGTTCTGTATAAACATCTGGGTTACTCCCTCAAAGCGCTGTTTTTACCTTTCTTCGATGGCGCTATAGCACGCCGGGCTTTGAGTTTTGGGGCGCGCCTTACATTCGGGGCGCTGGCAGTGCCCCTGGGCCATTTTGCTCAGACGGCGCTGATTGCTACCCTGCTCATCAATTATGGCGAAGTCAATGCCAACTGGGCTGTGGCCTTTGTGTTCACGAGCGCGTATGGGATGCTTTATGCGGGCCTCTACGATGGCCTGATGCCCGCTATGGCCCAGGCTTACGCGCACGGTTATCTGACTTTGCTGCGGTACTACATCGCTCAGGCTTTTCGTTATGGGATGTGGTTCAGTGTTTTTGTGCTCGCGACGTTGGGGGCGGTGGCGGATCGGGTGATTCTGGGAGCGCTGGGAACGGCCTATGCCCGTGCCGCAGAGCTGGTAGTGCCGCTTTTGATCTGGGGCGCGCTGCAGTGGCCAGCCTGGGCTGCAGATCGCGTACTGGAGGCAACCGGACGTCCGGCGCTGCGCTCCTGGCTGACGTTGGGGGAGCAGGTCGTGCGTCTTGGAGGGATGTTCTTGTTGGTACGTCAATTCCAGGTCTGGGGGTTGTTTATAGCTTATCTGGTGGCGCTTCCCCTGAAAAGCCTGGTGGCCTGGTGGGTGATTATGCGCAAGGTGGTGCGGGTGCGCATTTATCTGTGGCAAACGGTCGGCGCACCGGTGCTGGCTGGAGCGTTGCTGTATGGTTTCCTGCGCGCTTTGGGAACCTGGGCCTGGCAGCCCGAACTGGCCTCAAGCGCCTGGTTGTTGGGTCTGGCCCTCATTCCCACCCTTCCTCTGTACGGTTTTTTGACCGGGGCGCTGGGCGGCTGGGATCGCGGGACGCTGGCGGAATTGTGTCGCACCGTGCCGATGAGTGGTTCGGCCTATCCTCTGGCCTGGCTGCTTTACCAGGGTGTGCGATTTGGTGCGCGCCTTTCGCCCTGGACTGGCCGTTATCCTTTGGCCATCCGTCCCCTGGCTGAGGAAGAGGCCCGCGCCCTGACGTTGCGTCGTAGGCCGTTGGAGTAACCGATACGGCAACCCAGGGCTGGGCACAAGCCGTGTCTGGATGTCTTTTGGGGGACTGTTCCTGGTCGGAAAATTTGTTTGTTT
>DAOTZR010000149.1:0-7375 GCA_034434315.1 Anaerolineae bacterium | reverse complement strand
AGCGAACTTCACCCCGCCGGTGATTGTGGTGGCGCCGCCAGCGCTACCCCTGGGCGGCGCGGATCCCTATCGTGCCGCCGCCCAGGCCAACTGGATGTCCGGCGCTTACGGAACAGAGCGCAAATTCACTATCGTCGGCGAGGAGTAGTGCCGACGGTGAAATTAGCAGAGCGGCCGGGAACGCCGATGTCTCATCGGTAATTATGCCGACTGGAGGTCAGCGGTCCCTGTAGCGGCGGAATTTGCCGTCGAATGTCAGCGAACCTAAAATGGTCATCCCTGTCATCATCTGCCAGGCTGATACAGACGTATTCTCCCCTGCGGCGTTGCACCTTTTGAGGCTTTGCATTACAATGGGTATGGAATGTTCCAACGTAACATCCTAAAAGGCTATGGAAGAACACGTCATTAAGCAGTTGAATGCGCTGAATCGCGATTTTTACGACGCCTTCGCCGCCAGTTTCGCCGCTTCGCGCGGAGCGAGTGAGCCAGGGCTGGAAAGGCTCTTGAAGGCCTTGCCGGCAGGATCGCGGGTGCTGGACCTGGGATGCGGCCAGGGCCGGGTAGCAGGCTTGCTCCCTCCCAGTTGTAACTACACCGGCGTGGATTTTTCCGCGGGGATGTTAGCCGAAGCCCGGCGGCGCGCTCCACAGGCGCGGTTTGTGCAGGCTGATCTGTTGGAAGCCGGTTGGGAAGACGTAGCAGGCGCCCCGTGGGATTTTGTGCTGCTGCGCGCGGTCTTGCATCACATTCCAGCCTACCAGGTTCGCCTTCATCTGGTACAGCGCGCAGCGCGCCTGCTTGCCCCCCAGGGAACCCTGGCGCTGGCCAACTGGCAATTTCTGCGTGTGCCGCGGCTACGACAGCGCATTCGCCCCTGGGAGGAGCTGGGCCTCGACCCCGCTCAACTGGAACTCCATGATTATCTCCTCGATTGGCGCCGGGAAGGCGAAGGGTTGCGCTACGTCCATTGGATAGACGAGGAGGAAACCCGCCGCCTCATCACCGACGCCGGCCTGGTCCTTGACCAGATGTTCTACGCCGATGGCCATGATAACGCTCTGACGCTCTACGCCTGTGCGCACCGCGCGGTCCTATGACGCACGTAGACACTCCGCTGGACATAATTCACAGCACGGATGAGCCTCCAATCCGAAGCTCAGACTTACCACAAGGCCTGGGTGCAGGCCAGGAGATCTTCGAGCGTGTGCCGATAGGCCTGTACCGCACCACCCCTGAGGGATACATTCTGGTCGCCAACCAGGCTTTCCTGGACCTGTTGGGCTATCCCGATCTGGATAGTTTGCGGGCTATTCGGGCGGTGGATGTGTTTGTAGATCCCGCTGACCGGGAACGTCAGGTGGCAATTCTGGCCCGCGATGGCGTGCTGCGCGAGGATGAGGTGCGCTGGCGCCGCCGCGATGGCTCCATCATCTGGGTGCACGATACGGCGCGTGCCATCAGGGACGCGCAAGGGCGCGTAGTAGCTTATGAAGGCGCGGTTCAGGAAGTGACGGGAAGGCGCCACGCCCGTCAGGAACTGGAGCGCGAACGGGACTTCATCAATGCTGTCCTGCATACCGTGGGGGCCATCATCGTTATCCTGGACCCCCAGGGCTATGTGATACGCTGCAACCGCGCCTTTGAGCAGTTGTTTCATTACACGGAAAATGAAATCCGGGGCCGGTTGTGGCGTGACGTACTGCTGGCTCCGGAGGAGGTCGAGCGCGTCGGCCAGATTTTTCAACGCCTGCGCGCAGGCCATCTGCCAAGTTCGCATGAATATTACTGCCTTACGCGCGAGGGCGAGCGGCGCCTGGTTGCCTGGTCGAATAACGTCTTGCGCGATGCTCAGGGTACGGTAACCCACATCCTCATTACAGGCATTGACGTGACGGAGCGTCAGGAGGCTGAAAAGCGCCTGCAAGTGACGCTGGAACGTTACCGCACCCTGGTGCAAAATGTGCGAGAGTATATTTACAGCGTGGACTTGATTGATGGCCGGGTCGTGTCCAGCTACCACAGTCCGCGCTGTGAAGAAGTGACGGGGTACACGCCAGAGGACTACCAACGCGATCCCGGCTTATGGCTGGCTATGATTCATCCGGAGGACCGCGCCTGGGTCGGGGAACAGTTTCTGCGCGTCATGGCCGGGGATACCAGCGTGCCTTCGACGATTGAGCACCGCATCATTCACCGGGATGGGCGCGAGCGCTGGATTGCCAATACCTTTACGGCTCAACACACCGGGAATCGTTTACGCCTGGATGGTTTTATTATTGATGTGACAGAACGGCGCCAGCTTGATGCGGAGCTGGAGTGGCGGGTGAAGGAGCGTACCACCGAACTGGCCGCCATGAACGCGCGGCTGGAGGCGGAAATCATCCAAAGGCGGCGCAGCGAAACGCTGTTGCGCTCACTGTTCGAGCAGGCCAATGACGCGATCTTCATCGAGAATGAGACAGGACACATCATAGATGCCAATCCGCGGGCCTGCGAACTGCTGGGGTACACGCATGATGAGTTGTTGCAACTGAATATTGGCGACTTCCAGGACCCGGATGCTACGGACAGGGCCGATGGTCACATTTTCGAAAGCGTGCATGTGCGCAAGGATGGAACTCGGGTCCCGGTGGAAATCAGCCGGACGCGCCTGAGCGGATTGGAACAGAGCCTGGTGCTTTCAATCGTACGCGACATCAGCGAACGCAAACAAGCCGAGGCCACCCTGCAACGTATCCACGAAGAATTGGAGCAGCGCGTCATAGAACGCACCAGCGCCTTGCAGCACGCCATGGAGCAATTGCGCACGCTCTACCTGCTAGGCCAGGTCATCAACGCGGCGCGGGATGTGGAGACTATTCTCAATCACCTGATCGCCGAAGCCGTGCGGGTTACCGGCGCCACACATGGGCAGGTGTTGATAGCGAACTATCAGGAAGGTGTGTTTGAGCGCCGTGTTCAGCATGGTTTTTCCCCGGAGGAGTTGGAACGAGCGCGCCGCCATCCGCTTCCCTTGCGTCACGGTATCAACGCGCGTGCTCTACGCACCCGGCAACTCGTTTACGTTCCCGATGTGATGGGCGACCCGGAATATTTTCCGCTCATTCCGACAACCCGCTCCGAAATGGCCATTCCCCTCATCGCCAGCGGTGTCATAATCGGCAACCTGGATTTGCAAAGCCCTCACCCCAGCGCATTTGATGAGGTAGATCAGGAGTACTTGCAGGCCCTGGCCGCCCAAGGGGCTCTGGCCATCGAAAACGCGCGGCTGCTGGAGGCTACGCGCCGGGCGCAGGAGGATTGGGAAGCCACGTTCAACACCTTGCACGATGTCCTGGTGATCGTCAATGAAGCGGGAGAGGTCATACGGGCCAATCAAGTATGGCAGAGCCTGACGGCTGTTGAGCAAGCCGCCTTGATTGCCTGGATATGTCAACCTGGTCCATGGGAGAAAGCCTCAGAGATCCTGGATCTGGGGCAGCGCAGTTTTGAGGTACAGCGCTATCGGCTCCGCACAACGCCGGAAAAGCAAATCATTGGCAACGCCCGGGATGTGACCGAACGCCGGCGCATGGAGCAGGCGCTCATCCGCACCGAGCGTCTGACCGCGATGGGCTCATTGGCTATGGCCCTGGCGCATGAGATCAACAATCCGCTTCAGTCCATCAAAAACAGCGTGGAACTGGTGCTCGATTTCCCCCTCCAGGAAGAAGATCGCCGGCGGTATCTGAACATCTTGCGTCAAGAGACGGAACGGCTCATCATCCTGGTTCGGCAGATATTGGATTATACGCGTCCGACCCCAAGTCAGGAACCACAAGCTCTCGATGTGTTGGAGATCCTGCGCTATGCGCTGGCTTTAGTGGAGAAAAAACTGGAAACCCATGCGATTCAGGTGCATTGGGAAGCGCCCAATTCCGTTCCGCCAGTGCTGGCTGTAAGGGAACACCTTACCCAGGTCTTCCTCAATCTTATCGTCAACGCCATCGAGGCCATGCCTGATGGGGGCGATTTGCACATTCGTGTATGGCGGCGCAAGCGCATGGTTTATATTGCCATTCGGGACACCGGGCCGGGTCTTACGCCAGAGGCCTTGCAACACCTTTTTGAGCCTTTCTACACCACCAAACCGAGCGGCTCAGGACTGGGCTTACCTATCAGCCGTCAATTACTCGAACAATACCATGGGCGCCTGGAAGCCCGTAATGCTCATGACGAAGAGCGAGGTGCCGTGTTCACCGTTTCACTACCATTGGCTCAGTAAGAACCGGAGAGAGCAATGGACCTGCAATTGAACTATGTGTTACTGCCCGATCTCCCTTCCTTGCGCATTCTGATTGTGGACGATGAGAGCAGCCTGCGCCTGACGCTCAGAGCCGGACTGGAGCAGCTCGGCTATGTGGTTGAGGAGGCGGCTACAGGATTGGAGGGCTTAAACAAACTTTCCCAACAAGCGTTTGACCTGCTCATCCTGGATTTGAAAATGCCCGGCATGCAGGGCCTGGAAGTCATGCAACATTTGCCCCAACTGTATCCGCACCTGAAATTCATCATTTTAACCGGTCGTCCTTCCCTCGACAGCGCTATTGAAGCGGTCAATCAGGGGGCCGTTGCCTACCTTCGCAAACCCTGTAGCTTGCATGAAATTATCGCATTGATTAACAGGATACATGAAGAGCGCCGGCTTGACCTCCAACGTCAGGCTCTGGTCAAGGCTATTTTTGAGGCGGCAGAAACCCTGCTGCATCTGGATAAGTATCCCGGCTCCACTGAAAAAAACCTCTCGCCTCGTTTTGTACGTCTGTCAGGTGCGATTCTGGATCAGGAGCGCCAGGTGCTTTTTTGCCCGACCGCGAATACAGAATCGGTCCAGGTTGCCCTCACGGCACATGAGACGGCCCTTTTGGCCCGTCTCATGCGTTTTCCCGATTCACCCCACCCTTGCACTGAACTGGTGCGTGAGTTGGGCTACATTAACCTTGATGAAGAAGAGGCCCAGGCCATTGTACGGCCCCACATTTCACGTTTGCGGCGCAAATTAAGCGCCATTCCCGGCGTTAAAGTCGGTATCCAGGTTCTCCGTGGCAAAGGCTACATTTTAGTAGTTCAAAGCTAAGTTATCCGTAGGACACCTGCGAGCAGGCGTTCTGCCCGCCTGGAGTGTCACGTTTGCTCTATACGCCCTGTGCTCCGCCCTATCTTCCAGAGGGTTTCGGGGAGCCTGGCGATACTCACCTCTACCCGTAAATCATGTGATTAAACACCTTTTTAGGAACCTCATCCCCCCGCCACATTGCTCTGCAAACTTTTCTCAATGCTAATGCAAGTATTTTTCAGGATTTTTTGTTTTATTATGCCTATGGTCTGGCCGACAATGGGCCTTTCACCAGACCACAGTTTGTGAAATTTACAAACTAAGGGGGGATTATGTTATTACAGGCTTCACGTGAGCTAAGTGACTTACGGTCTGGAGATCATATCTGCCATATCTACCGAAATGACCAGGAACGTGACGTCGTTGTGCAGTCTTTTATCTGGCAGGGGTTGTTGCGGAACGAGAAAGTTCTGTGCATCTTGGATACTCTCAGCGCCGAAAATTTGCTGGGGGTACTGGGGTATGACAAGGCGCTTCCTTACCTGAGCGCGGGTCAGCTTAATTTTTTGGGGACACAGGAATTTTATACAGCGCAAGGTGTGTTCCAGGTTGAAACGGTCATGGAGGCCGTTTGCGGACAGCGCAGGCAGGCGTTGGAGCAGGGCTACCAAAACCTGCGCATCATTAGCGAAATGAGCTGGATTTTGCGCTCATCATCCGAGTTCGATAGCTTGATGGAGTATGAAACGCAATTGAATGAACGGCTTCCCTTTTCCGGGTGTATAGTTCTGTGCCTGTACGATGCGCGTCGCTTTGGTGAACGCACCCTGCAAGCCATCACCCGGGCTCACCCTTTATCAGTCCGTAACGGCGTCCTACAGGAAAACCGCGGTTATGTGATTTACACACACCGTTCACCGATTGAGCATCGTGCCGCGGCTAACGCTAAAGCTTGAACAATGCAAGCTGATTGCAAACTTTTATGCATTAAGCCGGGTATAAAATAAAGGTAGCAAGCCCTGATATCCATTGACCACCTTTCCACCCTCCCCCAGTAGTCCACACTGGGGGATTTGTATGAGATTTTGCAGAAAGGAGGAGGATGCTATGCCTTACACTTTGAGCGATCTTCAACCTGGCGATCACATTCTCCACATCTACAGTACGAAAACCGAATACTACACGATTCTGGTGAACTATATTCAACAGGGTCTCGAACGCAAGGAAAAGGTCGTTTACGCTACAGGAGCCGCCTCACAAGATGATATTCTGGAAGCGTTAAAGGCCGCTGGTTTGAATCCAGAGCCTTATCTCGCCAGGGGCCAGCTGGTATTGTTACCAGGAGAGCAGGTTTATCTGCCGGATGCCCGGTTTATTCCCGAACGCCTGTTGCAGACCATCCAGGCCTTATTGCAGGGCTGTAGGGCCGAAAACTATACAGGGGCGCGCCTGGGTGGTGAAATGAGCTGGGTCTTGCAACACAGGCCCGGTACTGAGCGCTTGCTGGATTACGAAGCCGCGCTCAATCGCATTATGGGAAAGCGATCCTGTATGCTCCTGTGCCAGTATCAGCGCCAGCGCTTCCCGGCAGATGTGTTGCTGGACATGCTGCGATGCCATCCCATTGTCATTGTAGGCGAGCATCTCAGCAATAATTTCTACTACGTCCCTCATGCCGAAGATCGGCCCATGCATCTGGGCGCAGCGCGCCTGCGGACCTGGCTTCAGACGCTGCACGAAGCTGAACCCATTCCGGAGCCTAACCTGAGCTATTCACCGCGCCTGGCCCAACGTTTGCGCCAGCAGCAACGTGCCCAAAAGGCGGCCGAGCGTATCCTGGGACCATGGATTGCCGAGGAATCTAATCCTCAATGGTACCTTTAAAGGAGGGCGAGTATGTTAGCACAATATCCGTGGACAGCGAGCGGGTTGGCTGCCGGGGATCACGTATGCAGCATCTACGAAACCGAAGATGAGCATCGGGAGATCATACGAGCCTTTGTGCGCCGTGGCCTGTGCCTGGGAGAGCGTGTACTCTACGTTACCGATACCCATACTCCGGAGATGATTCAGGAGCGCCTGGAGGGGTTGCTGCGCGAACCTGTTGTAGCCTACGTAGAACGCGGACAACTCGTCTTCCTGCCTGCGGATGTGTACCTCCAACCTGACGGTCGCTTCGATCCTGCCGCCGTTATTGCTCGCCTTGAAGATGAGGCTCACAAAGCCTTACAGGCCGGCTTTACCGGCCTGTCGGCCACGGGAGAAATGCCCTGGATC
>DAOTZR010000148.1:0-8278 GCA_034434315.1 Anaerolineae bacterium | reverse complement strand
TGCCCGGAAAGGCCAGGGCGTTGTTGACCTGATTGGGAAAGTCGCTGCGTCCGGTGCCTACGACACGCGCCCCGGCTGCCAGAGCGACTGCCGGCCAGATCTCCGGCACGGGATTGGCGCCAGCGATCACGATGCCGCCCGGCGCCATGGCGGCTATGTGCTCCGCCCGTAGGGTGTCCGGGCCAGGCCGACTGAAGGCAATCAGAACATCCGCCCCGCGACAGGCTTCCAGCACTCCACCCTGCCGCCGTTCGGCGTTGCTTTCCAGGCATACGCTCCACTGCGGGGCCAGTTCGGCCTGGGATGCCCAATCGGCCCGCCCCGGATGCAGAATACCCCCCTCATCGCAGACGATGATGGCGCCCGGATCGGCCCCCGCCACTTTGAGCAGCCGGTAGACAGCCATGTTCGCCGCTCCGGCCCCAATCAGGGTCACGCGCACAGAAGCCAGGGATTTTCCGGTCACGGTAAGGGCATTCAACAACGCGGCCAACACAACGGTCGCTGTGCCCTGCTGGTCATCGTGCCAGACCGGGATGGTGAGTCGGCTCCGCAGGGTTTCCAGAATGCCAAAGCATTTGGGCTGAGCGATGTCCTCCAGGTTGATGCCACCAAAGCCTGGTTCCAGGGCCGCGACGACATCGCAAAAGCGCTGCGGATCGCGCGCATCCAGCACCAGGGGAAAGGCATCAATGCCGCCCAGGATTTTGAACAACAGGGCCTTGCCTTCCATGACGGGTAAGGCCGCCAGGGGGCCGATGTCGCCCAGGCCCAAGACGCGCGTGCCATCGGAGATGATGGCAATGGTGTTCCCACGCGACGTCAGCTCCCAAACTTCTTCGGGATTGGCGGCAATGGCGCGACAGGGCGCGGCGATTCCCGGCGTGTACCACAGGGCAAAATCCGCCAGGCTGCGGACGGGGACTTTGGGGGTCAGCGTCACTTTGCCGCGATAGCGGCGATGGAGCGCCAGTTCGCTTTCGTCCACCATGGCTTCCCTCCTCAAACAATTTCTACCGTTTACGCGCCCGTTCGCGGGCCTGGCGTAGCCGCGCCAGAGCATCCTCATCTCCCGACGGTGCGGTGGGAGTGGATGGCGGTGGAGCAGACGGTGCGCCAGGTGCCGATGGCGGTGGGGCGGCAGGCGGTTCGGCTCCAGCGGGCGGCGTCCCGCCAGGCCGTGCCCGCCGCTGCCGCGCTCTTTCGCGGGCCCGGAACAGGTCGCTCAAGACCTCGGGTTCGCCACGGCGCCGCTGACGCGCCGGGCGGAGCTGCTGGTCCAGCCAGCGCCGGAAACGCGCCCAGTCCGAAGGTTGCAGCCGCAAACGCCGAATACCCACATCAAACGGGAACACCAGGGCCGCCAGCAGCAGGAGCGCAGGCCAAAGTGGCACGGCGCGCCGGGCCGGTATGGAGGTGGGCGCGAAGGCTTCTTCGTAGGCGCTGAGTTCTTTGCCCCCGGTGAGCTGCACCAGCTCACGCAACAGCCCTTCGCCGCTGCCCATGCGCCGGTATTCCGGAGAATAGGGTACCACCAGGCCGGTGGTGCGCTGGGCGACCGGGTTGCCCTGAACGTCGCGCTGGACAACCTGCACCAGGTAGGTGCCCGGTTCACCCAGGCTGGTCAGGCCCTCGTAATGGCCGGCGCCCGTCTGCTCCAGGGTGACGGTGGTGGTCACCAGGTCGGGGCTGACCAGGGTGGCGCTGGTTTCCAACAGGTCGCGCGGACGCCCCTGGTCGTCTACAGCGTCCACTGTCAAACGCACATCCGCCCCATCGGATTGGGCGATCACGCTCAGGTTCTCATCAAAGGGCGCTGGCAGGGTCCAGTTGACCAGTTGCGCCACAAAGATGTTGAAGCGTTCCCAGGTCACCCAGTCCATGGCCCATTGGGGTTTGAGGTCCGAGGTCCAGGCGACGGCGCGTCCCAGGCCGTATTGCCACTGCGCCAGGACGGGGTCCCCGCGCTGGCTGAGCAGGACGACCTGCGCCGTTTGTTTGGGCGTAGCGCCGTTGTAGCCCAACAGGGGCGGCAGCTGGCTTGCGTCAAAGCCACGCAGGATGGGGGAAGGCGCCGCCGGCAGGGGATAGAAAGGCTCTTCGATGATGTATTCGCCCACAGCCTGGACGGTCTCCTTGAGGAAGATCTGCGGTACATCCTGGATGGACGGCGCGGGATAGTAGCGCCCGCCCCCCTTTTCGGCCAGGGTTTGCAGATATTCCGCCGAACCGCCGCCCGCGGCCACGACGGAAAGGGTAATGCCTTCGTCGGCCAGGCGCCGGGTCAGTTCCTCGTACTGGCCCGACGTGGACCAGCCGTCGGTGAGCAGGATCATGTGCTTGACACGCGCTTCCACGTTCAGCAGGGCCTTTTCGCCCTCGGCCAGGCCGGCGTAGATGTTGGTTTGCCCCTCGGCCTGGATGGAGCCGATCGCCTGCTGGATGACCATGGAATCGGGCAGGCGTTGCAGGGGCAAGGCCCACAGGGCGTTTTCATTGAAGGCGACGACGCCCAGGTAGTCATTGCGGCCCAGGGCTTTGGTGGCCTGTAAAACGGCATCCTTGGCGATGTCCACTTTGGGCAGTCCAATTTCCACACGCTCATACTGGCCGGGTAGGGCATTGGGGTTGTCGCAGTGACAGCGGCCCATGCTGCCGGATTTGTCAATGACCATGACCAGGGCGATGTTGGCTTCGCGAGTGCGACTGCGCACGTCCATATCCACCGGCAGGGCGGTTTCGACCGGGGTGCGCAGGTAGTTGCCCGCGCCGAAGCTCTCCTCACCGCCAATCATGACCAGGCCGCGCCCCAATTCGCGCACCACGACCGGCAAGGCTTCCATGGCTGCCGGCGGCAGGCTTTCCGCCGGCACGTTGACCAAGAGGATGCTATCGTAGCTGGCCAGGGTCGCCGGATCCGTGGACAGCACCGAAGGCGCCAGCACCTGGACTTCCATGCCAGTGGATTCCAGCGCCTGGCGCAAGGCGGCCACCTCCGCGCTGTCGCGCGTGACGATCAGGACGCGCGGCGGGCCGTAAACCATGGTGAAACCGGAGGCCAGGTTGTTCTGCGGCAGGCTATCGAGCGGCGCGCTCAGTTCAACGCGATAACGGCGGAAACCGGTCTCCTCGGCGGTGAGGCTCAGCGTCACGCGCCGGGTGCCCGGCTCCAGGCTCACCGTCTGGGTCTGCAACAGCCGGCCATCGCCGAACAGACGCAGGGTCGCGTCCTGCGCCACACTGCTCACCAGCGTCACGGTCACATCAAAGGCCTGGCCCTTGCGCACGGCCGCCGGCGCGCTCAGGTCGGCGACGTAGGCCTCCTGCTCAGCCGGCGGCGCGGTCAGAGGCACAACGGCGATCTCCACCCCACGCACGGCGGCCAGCTCGGCCTGCCGCCGCGCTTCCCCCATGTTCTCCAGGCCATCGGACAAAATCACCATGCGCTTCTGGGTTCCTTCGGGGAAGAGGGCCAGCGCCAGGCGGATGGCCGAGCCGATGTTGGTGCGCTGGGTGCGTGGCACAGAAGCGATGGGTGGCAGGTCACGTTGAGAAGAGGCCAGGCGCTCCACCAGGGCATCCTCGCCAAAAACCACGATGGCCGCCTGGGTCTGAGCGGGCAGGTTGGTCACAGCCTGGCGGATAAAGGCCTCGGCACGCGCTTTTTCCGCCGCCGGCACGCTATCCGAAAGGTCGAGCACGAAAACCAGCGCCAGGTCATGGACGGGACGTTGCCACTGCATACCGGCCAGGGCCAGGATGAGCGCCCAGCCGATGAGCAGGCGCAGCGCGGCGCCGATCCAGCGGGACGCGGGCAGGGCGCGCCAGCGCTGGTTCCAGGAGCCCTGGGCCCGGAAGAGCCCTGGTCCAACCAGAGCCATAGCCGCCACCAGCAGGAACAGGGGCAAAAGCCAGAGCAGAGCGGGGTAGATGAAGGTGATCATGCGGCCTCCCGTCCTTGCAGGCGTGCCCACAGCCAGGCCAGGTGCCCGCGATATTGAACCAACCACTCGACCACCAGAATCAGGAGGCCCGCCCAGGCCAGGGGGCGCCACCACTCGCGCGGTACGGCCCTGTCGGCAGGCACGGTGTTCCCGTCGCCAGCGCCCAACGGTAGCTCCGCGCGCGGCGCAATCACGGCTTCCTGGATGTTGAAGGGGGTGATGGCAAAGCGTCCCAACAGGTACGCCGTGCCCTTCTCATCTTCCCAATTGACTTCATACAGGCCAAAGGCCGCGGTGTCCTGGAACAGGACGTGGCTCTGGTCCGGGGTCAGGGCCAGACGGGTCTGCTTGCCATCCGGGGTGCTGATGCGCAACGCCTGGGCCTGGGGCGGCAGCGGAATGTCCAGCGGCTGGCCTACCAGGGCCGTGAGGGGCAGCGCGCTGCCCGTACCCGGCGCCAGGTATTCCACCAGGTGCGCCCACAGCAGAGGATAGGCCACCCGCAGGGGCAGGTCCGATTCGCGCGGGTCAAAGGCCAACACAGCCAGGCGGCGCCCGCCAATTTCCCCTACCGCCAGCAGGGGATAGGCACCGTCACCGGCCTGGTTGGCTACGATAACCGGACGGCCCCAGGCCGGCAGGGGCATGCGGGCCGCGCGGGCGATGACCACGTCGCTCAGGTCCACGTAGCGCAGGAGCGGTTCAGCCGAGCTGGCCGGTACCGGCGCAGGCAGCTCCAGCTCCCCCGTGACGGAGAAAAATTCCGTAGACCGCAGGGGCGCGATGAAGGCCAGGGCGCCAGGGGGATAGTGGCCGGGTTCAGGCAAGACGCTGTCGAAAATCGTGAGCCAGGTGTTGCTGGCTTCGGTAGCGCTAAGGGCCTCCGTGCTCCAGCTCTGCTCGTAAGCGTCCAGGGTGATGCGCGTCATCTCCACGCCGGGGAGCAGGCCCAGCGCCGCCTCCAGAAAGCGGTTGCCAGGGCCGACGATCTGCACCTGGGCGCCGGCAATGACCGGGGTCACAGCCCAGGCCACATCATCAAGGGCCAGGTCGTCCTCGCCCTCCAGGCGGGCCTGGACGGCCAGAGTTTCCGGCGGCAGGTCGTTGAGGTTCAGGCTCTGGGCACCGCCGGCGGGCAGATCCAGGTCGCGGGCGGCGACCAGTAGCCCCTGGCAGGTCGGCGGCAGGCATTGGGTGTAGGCCGTGAGGGTGAGGCGGCGCTTGACGTTGGCTGCGCCGTAGTTGGTGACCCGCACAAAGGCGTTGACGTTCTGCCCGGCGTTTTCCAGGGTCAAGGCCAGGGCAGCAATGGCCTGATTTTCGGCGCTCTGACCGATGGGGATGTAACGCAGAGCCGCGGAAGTGCTCACGCGCTCCGGAAGTTTAACGCCGCCATCGGACAAGATGACGATCTCCGCGTCGCCCTCACCGGTCGCCAGGGCCGTGGCCAGTTCCATGGCGCTGGCCATATCCGCGCCGTTCAAGCCCGGTTGGAGCGACTCCAGGGCGCGGAAGATCTGGCCGCGGTCGGTGCTGCCGGCAAGCAGCACCTGGGCCGTATCGCCGGCGATGACGAGGGTCACGCGCGTTTCAACGGGCAGGGTCTCGATGAGGCGCCGGGCCTGGCGGGCCGCCTCAGCCAGGCGATTGGGGGCCAGGTCCCGCGCCCCCATGCTCGCCGAGGTGTCCACAACCAGGATGAGGGCGTTGCCGGTCGTGCCGCGCGTCCAGGTGAAAGGCCGAGCCAGGGCCAGCATGAGCAGCACCAGGAAGAGCAGTTGCAGGATCAGGAGCCAGCTCAGGCGCAGGCGCTGCCAGGGCGCATTCGCCGCCGTATCGCGCACCAGCTCCTGCCACAGGTAAGTGCTGGAAAAACGGACTTCTTCCCGGCGCAGCTTGAGGAAGTAGAACGCCAGGATGATGGGCAACAGGGCGCTGAGGGCAAAAGCGGCGGGGGCCAGGAAGTTCATCGCCTCACCTCAACACATCGTAACGACGTAAATAAGCCAGCATCAGCTCCTCCAGCGGGGAGGAAGTCACGATGGGGACATAGTGCGCGCCGAGGGCGGCGGCTTCGCGGATCCAGCCCTCACGCCAGGCCTGCAGGCGCTCCTGATAGCGCCGAATCAGGTCAAAATCCGCGGTGATTTCGACGCCGTTCAGGCTTTCCACGTCCACCAGGCGCACATCGCCCTCCAGCACCGGTTGCAACTCCTGGGGAGCCAGCAGGTGCAAGATGGAGAGCTCGTAGCCGTTCCCGGCCAGGGTGCGCAAGCCGCGTTCCCAGCCCGGGCCGAGCAGGTCGCTGATAATGACCAGGGGACCCGAACGCGCAGCCTGGGTAGCATAGGCGCGCAAATCCACCTCCGGACGGACGGCAGCACCGGGCGGCAGGCTTTGCAACCAGGAGAACCAGACCAGCGCCTGTTTCTTGCCGCGCACAGGCCGGAAAAACCGCAAAGCGCCATCAGCACATCCCAGGGCCGCGCCGGTCACCCGATCCATGCCGACCAGGCCGATGTAGCCCAGGGCTGCGGCCAGCCGTTGAGCATAGCGCCATTTCTGCGGCTCGCCCCACACCATGCTCTGGCTACCGTCGAGCAGGATGTGAATGGTCAGGTCCTCTTCTGCCACGAAGAGCTTGAGGAAGAGTTTCTCCAGGCGCGCGTAGGCGTTCCAGTCAATCATGCGGAAGTCGTCGCCGGGGGTGTAGGTGCGGAAATCGGCGAACTCGACGCTGCTGCCGCGATTGGGGCTACGGCGCTCGGCCTGCATCTGCCCCGCGCGCAAGCGCCGGCTGACCAGGGTCAGCCGATCGAGTTGCGCCAGGAAAGCGGGCTCCAGTAGCAGCTCAGGCATGGTTAGCGGGCCGGCACCAGAATGGCTTCCAGTAATTCGGTGACGATGGCATCGGTCGTGATGCCCTCCGCCTGAGCTTCAAAGTTGAGAATCAGGCGATGGCGTAAAGCGGGCAGCGCGGCCGCACGCAAATCGTCCAGAGCCACATTGTAGCGGCCATCGAGCAGCGCGATGATTTTCCCGGCCAGGATGAGGGCCTGCATACCGCGCGGACTGGCGCCGTAGTTGACGTAGCGCTTGACGACAGTGGGCGCCGCCGCATCATAAGGTTGCGTGGCCCGCACCAGCCGGGCCGCGGCTTCGGTGATGTGCCGGGCAATGGGCACGCCCCGTGCCAGGGCCTGCATCGCGCGGATCGTTTCGCCATCCACTACCGGCTGAGGTTCGGGCGTCGCCGCGCCAGTGGTCCGGTCGGCGATTTCGACCAACTCATCCACCGAGGGATATTCCACGTTGAGCTTGAAGAAAAAGCGGTCGAGCTGCGCTTCGGGCAGCGGATAGGTACCTTCCATCTCCAGGGGGTTTTGCGTCGCCAGGACAAAGAAAGGCTCCGGCAGGCGGCGCGTCTGCTTGGCAACGGTGACGCTGTGTTCCTGCATGGCTTCCAGCATGGCGGACTGGGTTTTGGGCGTGGCGCGGTTGATTTCGTCGGCCAGGACCAGGTTGGCGAAGATGGGACCCGGCTCAAACTGAAAGCGGCGCTGGCCGTCCTCTTCGACGATGATGTTGGTCCCCACAATATCGGCGGGCATGAGGTCCGGCGTGAACTGAATCCGGCTAAAATGGCAGCTTACGGCCTGAGCCAGGCTGCGCACCAGCATGGTCTTGCCCAAACCGGGGACGCCTTCCAGCAGGGCGTTGCCGCCGGCCAGCAAGATGATCAGGGTGTTGCGAATAAGCTCGCGTTGCCCGACAATGAGTTTGCTCACTTCGGTTTCGATCGCGTGAGCGTAACTGGCAAAAGTCTCGGCGTTTAAGTCTGGCATAGGTCTCTCCTGGATGAACGGTGCTTTACGGCTCTAAGGTTGTAAAGTATTGCTGAATGTAAGCTTTCAGTCCGGCTGGGACGTAGTCGCGATTCAGTTGATTGGCGGCAGCGGCGGCATAGCTGGCGTACACTTCAGTGTAGGGCACACGTGCCGCGCCCAGAGCGCCAGGGAGCGGGGTCTGATTCTGATGCGTTACATCCTGACCCTGCCCGGTCTGGCGTCCGGGGATGAAATCCGGGTCGCCCGGCTGCCCCTGCTGCCAGGGGGCGAACACGGCGTCCAGGGAGCCGGTCTGATAATCACGATTGGGATTGACCGGCGTGCCGGCGCGTCCTGTGCGGATCGCCGGCGGCAGGGTGCGGGCGCTCGTTCCTCCACCCCCGCCGGCCTGTTGGCCCTGGCCTTGACCTTGCCCCTGGCCTTGACCTTGTCCCTGCCCCTGGCCCTGGCCTTGACCCTGCCCCTGGCCTTGACCTTGTCCCTGCC
>DAOTZR010000147.1:0-19315 GCA_034434315.1 Anaerolineae bacterium | reverse complement strand
GGGCAAAACCTGCGCTGCTGCGTTCTTTTTGCGGGGCCATTATTGCCGCACCTTCCTTCCCTTGCCCCTGGTTGGGGTAAAGTCAAGCGGAAGGGATGGTAATTTTTTTTAATAAAAAAATCTCCTAAATTTTCCTCCCTTTTGTGTTATAATCTGGAATGAGGAAGTTCGAGGCCTCGCAGTCGGCGTTCCTCGGTGCATAGAATTGGGGTGAAGCATGATTGAGCTGGCAAATTTGACCAAGCATTATGACGAGCTGGTGGCGGTGGATGGCATCACGCTGAAGGTGGAAGCTGGGGAAGTCCTGGCCCTGCTGGGGCCCAATGGCGCTGGCAAAACCACGACGGTCCGCATGCTTTCGGCGATTTTGCAGCCGACGGCGGGTCGGGCGCGTGTGGCCGGGCTGGATGTGGTAACCCAGGCGCGGGAGGTGCGCCGGATTGTGGGCATGCTCACCGAGACGCCCGGTCTGTATACCCGCATGACCGGACGGGAATATCTGGAATTTTTTGCCGCCATGTATGGGATGCCTTCTGCGATCACGCAACGGCGCATTCGCGAGCTGGCGGAGCGCTTTGAAATGACCGATGCGCTCGATCGGCGATTGGGCTATTATTCCAAAGGCATGGCGCAGAAAATTGCCCTCATCCGCACCCTGGTTCATGACCCCCAGGTCCTGCTGCTCGATGAGCCGACGTCGGCCATGGATCCGCAGAGCGCCCGGCTGGTGCGCAACACCATCCTGGAACTGCGCCGTGAGCGGCGCACTCTGATCGTGTGCACCCATAACCTCCCCGAAGCCGAGGAGCTGGCCGACCGCATCGCCATCATCCGCAAGGGGCGCATCGTGACGCAAGGGACCCTGCCGGAATTGAAACGTCAGCTTTTGGGCGCGCCCTTGATGGAAGTGCGCTGGTTGACACCACCCCATAACGGCGTTTTGGAGCGCATCCGTGACCTGGTGCCCGTGCAGCAGGTTCATGCCAGCGGCATGAGCTATCTGGCCGAAAATCCGGAGCGCGTTAATCCGCTGATTCTGCGCTATTTGCATGAGGCTGAGGTACCGGTGCTGGCTTTGAGCGAGGTCCCGCGGAATCTGGAAGCCGTCTACTTACGGGTGGTAGGGGAGGTGGCCGCATGAGCGCATTAACCCAGCAAGTCCAGGATTGGCGCGCCACCATGGCCCAGGTGTGGGTCCTGGCGCAACGGGAAATCCGTGATGGCCTGCGCGATTGGCGCATCGTCATCCCCATCTTCTCCCTGGTTCTGGTGTTCCCCATCCTGGGCAATATTGTCGCTGAACGTGGTATTAGTTTCATCGGGCAATATGGAGCTACGCTTATCACCGAGCGCCTGCTGCCCTTCATCATCCTTGTGGTTGGGTTTTTCCCCAGCACTTTTTCGCTTATCATCGGCCTGGAGACTTTCGCCGGAGAAAAGGAACGGCGCAGCCTGGAGCCGCTCCTGGCTACCCCTTTGAGTGATGTTCAGCTCTATCTGGGGAAGTTGTTGGCTTCGACTTTTCTGCCCGTGCTGGCCAGTTATGTCGGTATGACCGCGCACATCCTGTTGACCGGTCTGCGCCTGAACTGGTGGCCGCCTTTGCAGATCATGTTGATTGCGCTTGTGCTTTCCACGACCGAAGCGCTGGTGATGGTCACGGCAGCGGTGATCGTCTCCAGCCAGTCCACCAGCGTGCGGGCGGCCAACCTGCTGGCCAGTTTCATCATTTTGCCTATGGCTTTCCTGGTGCAATGGGAGGCCAGCCTGTTGCTGTTTGGAAATTACACCACCTTATGGCTGCTGGCTCTGTTCATGATCGTGCTGGATGTCTTGCTGGTGCGCCTGGGGACGCGAGTCTTCAATCGCGAGCATCTGCTGGGGCGTGAACTGGACTCGATTGACCTGCAGAAGACCTGGGACGCTTTCCGCGCCGCGGTCTGGCCGCGCCAGGGGCCAGGCTGGCTGCTGTTCTTGCTGCAATGGGAGCTGGGGCTGTTGCTGTGGCGGAATGCCGGCTGGGAGGCGCTGCTGGTGCTCTTGGGCCTTTCTGGGCTTGAAGGAATGGTGTTACTGTGGCGCCGTAAAAAGCATGGGACGCTCAACCTCCTTCCTGTGCTCCGTGAGGCCTATCGCGGCCTTGGCGAACACCTGCGCGACATCCGCCTGGAAATAGCCTTTACCCTGCTGGTCATGCTGGTCGGTGGGGGCCTGGTGGGGCTCTGGGGGCTGCAACGCTTCCCTCTGCCGCCGGAGGTGATGTCGCTGGCTCCCTATCAGGATTATGCCAGTTTGAGCGATGCCGTTACGCAGAGCGGGCTGCTGGAGGCTTTTAGCGGTTGGGCGATCTGGTTCAACAATGTGCGCTCTCTTATGGCGGCGGCTTTCCTGGGCGCTTTCAGCATGGGGATTATCGCCCAGCTCATGCTTATGGCTCCGATTGCGATTATCGTTTACCTGGTTCCGCAGGTGGGCCTGCTCAACCTTAATCCCTGGAGTTTCTTTGCGGTGACGGTGCTCCCCCATGGCGTGTTGGAATTGCCGTTGGCGGTACTGGCGACCGCCCAGGCCTTGCGGCTGGGGGCCATCCTCCTGCGGGAGCCGGCGCGGGGCGGGGGCTTGAGCGGCATGGTGGTGGAAGCTGGCCGCTTTGTGCGCTTGATGGTGCTGCTCGTGATTCCGCTCCTGCTGGTAGCGGCCTACATCGAGGCGCTCATCACGCCGGTGCTGGTGATCCGCTATCTGTTTGGCGGGTAGTACCTGCTCCAGCTCAGCCCAGGCCGACCGCATGGCCGGCTGTACCCGGTCTGCGAAGCTGGAACCTGCGCGAGAAATCACGGAAGGGCGAAGGAATTTCCTTCGCCCTTCCGGCCTAGACGGCGTTTCAAGGCCGTGTTGGTTTTGACTGTGACTCTGGCTTAGTCCCCCCGCACGCGCTTCAAGGCCTCTGGCAGGTGTTCGATCACGTCACCAGCGGTCATGCCCATGCTTCCCTTTTCCTGACGGGCCAGTTCGCCGGCCAGGGCGTGCAGATAGGCGCCAGAAACCGCCGCTTCAAAGGCCCCCATGCGTTGCGCGCGCAATCCGGTAATCAACCCTGCCAGCACATCCCCCGTCCCGCCTTTGGCCAACCCGGCGTTGGCAAAGGGGATTACCGCCGTAGACCCATCCGGCCCGGCGATGACGGTGAAGGCTCCCTTGAGCACCACGATTAAGTTGAGCGCCTGAGCGACCTCCTGGGCGATCTCCACGCGCTGATTTTGAATTTCGGCGATGCTTTTGCCGGTCAAACGCGCCATCTCGCCCGGATGGGGGGTAATGATGGTCCGCGGGGGAAGATAGCGCGGCCAGTTGGTAATCTTGCTCAAAATGTTAAGGCCGTCGGCATCAAAAATCAGGGGCGGAAGGACCCGTTCCTCGCCCTGGACCCAGGTTTCGACCGGTTGCAGCAGGCCGGTGCCGCGTTTTTCTCGCTTCAAGCCTAACAGGCCTCGGACAAAGCCTTCAGTATCCGGGGTTTGTCCCAGGCCTGGCCCGACGAGGAGCGCCTGCACGTTTGGGGCATGCTCCAATACCTGGGCTACCCCTTCGCTGATGAGGGCGCCATTGGCGTGTGGGAGGGGGAGCGCTGTGGCTTCGGGTGCGGCAGCGATGACGGCAGGTTGCAACAGGGCCGGCAGGGCCAGGGTGACCAGTCCAACACCACTGCGTAGCGCCGCCCGTGTAGCCAGCAACGCTGCGCCTGTGTACTGCGCCGAGCCAGCTACCAGTAAGGCGCTGCCGAAAAGCCCCTTGTGCGCATCGAGGGGACGGGCGGGCAACCAGGCCCGGATCTGTTCGGCAGTGACCGCCTCCACCCCGGCCTGACGGGGCCAGCATTCCGCCGGGATGCCAATATCGGCCACGACCAGTTCCCCCAGAATGGACGCTGCCGGGAAACGCAGATGCCCCCACTTGGGTGCGGCAAAGGTCACGGTGAGCTGGGCTGGCAGGCTCAGCGGATCGAGTGCGCCATTATCGAAATCCATGCCGGTGGGTCCGTCTACCGCCACTACCCATGGCCGCAGGGACGGGGAGGGGCGGGTGTTCGAAAGCGCGCTGAGCGGACTGACGCCGGCGGCATTCAAGGCGCGATGGACGCCGCGCAAAATTTCGGCGACCGCGCCGCGCAGAGGCAGGCGCGTGCCCGTTCCCAGCAGCGCGTCAATGATCACGCTGCTGCTGCCAATGAGCCGGGTCAATTCCGGCTTTTCGGCGTCCGCTTCGGCCAGGAGAATGGCCACGCCGCTTTCCACGGCGCGCCGATAGACGTTGTTTTCGTCCTCGTCACGGGGATGGGAGAGATACGCCGTCACGCGCGCTCCAGCTTGCGCCAGGTACCGGGCGGCTACCAACCCATCGCCGCCGTTGTTCCCCGGCCCAACCAGGACCAGGACGGTGCGGTCGCGCAGGGCTATGCGTTCCAGAATGGCACGGGCAACGCCCTGTCCGGCCAGCTCCATCATCCGCCCAAAGGTGTGCCCGATGGCATGGGTCCGGGCTTCCATGGCCTGCATTTCAGCTACGTTCAGAATTTGCATTGCCTCATCTCCTGTCAGGCAATCCAGGGGATTTTTTGGGTTTCCAGGGCCACGCGGAGCGTTTCCAGTTCGCTTAAAACCTGCGGAATCACCGCCTGGAGATCGGCAAAGTAGCCTGTCTCCTGTCCGCGGAGCTTGATTTCAACACTTCTGGCTTTGAAAGTGCGTTCGCTGAAGGTAAGGCGCAGGGGCAGTCCCAGCAGATCGGCATCGGTAAATTTGACGCCGGCGCTTTCGGGACGGTCATCGAGTAGCACGGCAATGCCGGCCTGTTGCAGCCGCGCGTAAAGGCGTTCCGCTTCGGCCAGCAGGTCGGCTGAAGCCTGTTTGCCCGTCAGCACGATCAGATGAACGGCATAGGGGGCTACCGTCACCGGCCAGCGCAAGCCCTGCATGTCGTGATGGGCCTGCGCCAGGGCGATGGCCCAGGCTTCCAGCTCCGCTTCCCACAGGGCCAGATGCCAGGGGCGCAGGCGTCCGTCCTGGGTCTGGTAGGTGGCTTCGACTTCGCCCAGGCGCATGGCGCGCACCAGGCGCATCCCGGTTTGCGCTTCCAACGGCGTGCCGCAATCAGGACAGGCGCAGCCTGCCTGGGCCAGGGCAATATCGGCTACGTTGTCGGCGCGAAAATCGCTGCCATAGGTCACGTGAAGTAGGTGGTAGCCAGCCTCATTGGCCCCGGCTACCAGATTGGGCGCGTAGGGAATCAGATCGTCCACCAGCACCAACGCATCATGGATGCCGATGGGCGAGGCGTAGCCCGGCTCGGCACCGCAAGCGCGGATTTCCGCCTCGGTCGCCGGGCGTAGGGTGCGGGCGCCCGTCGCCAGGGCGATTTTGGCGAGGCTCGTTTCCATATCGCCGCGTATGACGGCAAAAATCAGGCGCGGGCCTGTGCCGGGCAGATCCCCCATCAGCAAAACTGCCTTAGCGGTGCGCTCTGGCGGGATGCCCAGGAAAGCGCAGAGGTCGGCGATGGTTTTGGCGCCGGGTGTCGCCACGCGCTGCAAGGGGAGAGGCACCTCTTCGGGCGGACGAGGCTTGCGGAAGCGCGCTATCGGCTGCAGGGCGCGATACCCGCAGGTTGGGCAGATGAGGGCCGTGACCCCGCCTTCCGGCAGGGGCGCCAGGAAACTCAGGCCATTGGCGTCCTCCACGGCCAGGGGGGCCAGGCCGCATTGTTGTATGGCCTTGAAACAGGCCGCGTTCACGGCCTGCCAGTGCGCCTCCAGGCCTTCGGCGTCCGCGTTCAGGGCCACCAGCAGCACCCGTTTTCCGTCTCCCGCGTCGCTCAGGAGGGCAGGCAGGTTTTTATAGGATTGGATGTGCTGCCGCCCAATCTCCAGCAACGCGGTCAGATTGGGGACTTCCGGCCCCTCAAGCGCCACGCGCGGCTCAAGCGCAAGGCCCTGGAGCGGTTCTCCGAGGGCCTGGACTTCAGCCTGAAGCGCGGCGGCCAGGCGGGTTAGCACGCGCTGGCCCAGGGGCAGCCAGACCAGGCCGCCACTCTGGAGGCGCTGGACCATTCCGGCGCGGATGAGCCAGGCCAGCCCCGCCGGATGCACGTCTCCCGGCAAGTTGCGTAGCCGCGTCCCCAAAACCTGACCGAGACGCATGGACCGCCTCCGCTGTGTTCAGGCGAGGCGCAGGGGATGGGCGTGTCCCGCTTCGGCGTTGGGGTCGGAGCGCAAGAGGGCTACGGCATGCGGCAGGACGGGCAGGATCACGCGCAGGTTCTCGACGGCACCTTTGGGGCTACCGGGCAGGTTCGCGATCAGGGTTCTGCCGCGGATGCCGCACACGGCGCGCGAAAGCATCCCGTGCGGGCTGATGGCCAGGGATGCGGCGCGCATGGCCTCGGCCAGGCCCGGAGCGTCGCGTTCGATCACGTCCCGTGTGGCTTCCGGCGTCACGTCCAAAGGGCTGAAGCCGGTGCCCCCTGTGGTGAGAATTACGTCAATAGTGTCGCTATCGGCCCATTCGCGGAGCAGGCTGGCGATAAGCTCGCGGTCATCGGGTACCACGCGATAGGCCCCAATTTCGGCGTCCTCCAGGGCTTGTTTGAGCGCTTCCTGCAGCACCTGGCCACTGCGATCTTCGTAAGTGCCTGCAGCGGCGCGGTTGCTGGCGGTGAGAATTGCAAAACGTAAACCACCCATCGTTACCTCCTGAATCCAGGTAGTCTTGTGGACATGCTATGCTGATGATGATAAAACCAGCTACACCTTCCCCGCCTCACCGGGGAAAAGAGTATGAGCCGCTTCCCTGGCCCTGGTGAAGCTGCCCATGGTCAGGGATTAGCCCAAGGGCGCGTTCATGGCTGCCCTGCACATTCATTGTACCTGTTTTTGTGTTGGAGCAAAATCGGGCCTACCCTGTTGATGGCCAAAGGTTCAGCCCGTCCTGTGGCTCGCAGTGGTGCGCGGGCGCTCCCTCCGCATGGGTTTGGCATCTGGGAAGGATGCGGTCCAGACGAGTAACGTTAAAAACAGCAAAATCTTATCTAACAACGCGCTAACGCCGGATGACCAGTTTGATGATGGTGCGCAGTTCTTCGATGCCCAACAGGAAGGCGAACAGGGCGTAACTGCCCACGCCGAGGGCCAGACCCGCCAGACTGTGGAGCAGAGCGCCGCCGGGGAGCCAGGTCCGCATCAGCCAGAGCACCCCGCCCATGGCGCCAGAGGCCAGTCCGGCGCGCAAGGTCAGGCTGGCCAGGCCCTTCCAATCCAGCCCGCTGATGCGAGATTCGATGCGCAGTAACAACACCAGCATTTCAACCAGCGCGGCGCAGGCATTAGCCAGGGCCAGACCACCATAGCCGGGCAGGCCCAGGCGTGTAAAGACACCCGGCAGGCTCACCCCCAGGACCACGTTGATGAGCACCGCCATACCAGCAGCCCAGGCGGGCGTCCAGGTGTCCTGTTGCGCATAAAAAGCTCGCGCCAGAACTTCGATCATGGCATGTCCCAGCAGGCCCAGGGCCAACAGAGCCATGCTCCAGCTCACGGCCTCGGTCGAGGCCGCGTCGAACTCGCCGCGTTGCAGCAACACCACGACGATAGGCCGTCCCAGCAGGATGAGGCCGACGGTCGCCGGCAGGGTGAGCACCAGGATCATGCGCAACATCGCGTGCAGCGTGCGCCGCAGCCCTGCCAGGTCCCGGCGCGCGGCCTGTTCGGAGAAAGTGGGGAAGACCGCCACGCCTACCGCTTGAGCCAGGATGCCCTGGGGCAACATCACCAGGTTCCAGGCATAGTTGAGGGCCGAAACGGCGCCCTCACCCAGACGCGCGGCCAGGTTGTTGGTGATGACGAAATTCAGTTGGACCGCGGCGATGCCCAGGACGCGCGGCCCCATCAAGCGCCCGACCTCACGCACCCCCGCATCATCGAGGGCCAGGGTGACGCGATAAGCGGGACGATAGCGCACCAGGGCCAGAACTTGCATTAGCAGATGGGCCAGGGCCCCCGCGTCCATCATGAGCGCTGCAGCCAGGATGCCCAGGCTGGAGCGGCCGCCCCACACCGCGCCGGCGATGAGCGCCAGGTTGTACACGCTGGGCGCCAGCGCGGGTATCAGGAAGCTCTGATAAGCATTGAGCGCGCCCATCAGCACCCCGCTCAGGCTGAAGAAGAGCACCGAAAGCAGCATCACCTGCATCAGACGCGCCGTGAGCGCCTGCATGGCTGCCGGCGCGCCAGTGGCCACCAGGTGCACGCTCAGCCAGGGAGCGGCCAGAGCCGTCAGGACGGTAATCGGGATGAGGATCACCATTAGCCAGGTCATGATGGCGGAGGCCAGGCGCCAGGCGCCGGCCTCATCGCGGTGCGTGATGCGGGCGCTGAACAGCGGAATGAAAGCCGAACCTAAGGCTCCGCCGGAAATCACCATAAACAACATTTCGGGGATGCGGGCCGCGGCCACATAGGCATCCATCTCCAGGCTCAGGCCAAAATAATGCCCAAAGATCGCCTGGCGCACCAGCCCCAAAATCCGGCTGAGCGCAAAAGCGACCATCACCAGAAAAGCTGCGCGTGTTACATGACGTTCTGTCGTTTCCATAGGGCCAGATTATACCCTGGTTTCGCGGAACTGCCTGAATCTCTCCGCGTGCGGGAAGCTGATTGCCCACACACAGGAGGATGGGGTGTGGCATAGAACTGAACAGTTACCTGTTGCCTTTGTTCTTGTTGTTAAAAGATTGTTAAAAGAGTGTAAAGAAAAAGTGAACACCCTGGCTCCCATGCTTTGTAATGGAATTTGTAACATTTTTTTGTTAATCTTCTTGGTGAAGAGTTAAAACAGGCATTCTGGAAGGAGGTGCAATATGAAATATCCAAGACTTTTAAACTTGATGATGTTTGTGATCCTGGTTGCAGCGTTGCTTCTGGGGCCATTGGGTAGTCAGCCGGCACGGGCCGAAGGATCACGTGAGCTGAATACTAATGGCGGAAAGCGTGCTTTAACTGAATGGCGCACCAATACCACGGCTGGGTTGTATCGGCGGAGTTTTCTGCGGGTGTATGCCAATGCCGGGGAACGTATCCTGATGGGATCGAGCGCTGTGGGGGTTGGAAGCGGAGATATTGTGCTTTACCGGGAAAACCAGATTAGCAGCTCCCAAATAGACCCGGCTACTCTCGCCACTATTACACCAGCGTTCAAATGCAGCGATTATCGTTTGGACCATCCAGGGACTGGCGAACTACGGACACGTGCTCAGGAACTGGCCGGTCCTCTGCCCGCTACGGGTGGTTACACGCCTTGTGTCTATATCGCTCCGGCCTCGGAGACTTATTGGGTGGCCATGTACGGACCTGATGGCCCTAATGGAAGTGTAGATGGCCAGGCCGGCACCATTGACTCGCCCGTCGTGGATAGTACCCAACGGAGTGGGGTTTCCATGTGGGATATTACCGTTCGCAATGCAGATGATACGGAAACTTACCCAGGCCGGGTTTTTGTAGATTACCTGGCCCAAATCAGCGGTGGCAACGGCGATGCCTATCGCTTGTATTCAACGATGTACACTGTCACCCAGGATGGTTTCATTTACCAGGTGGACTTGCGCGGACTTGATCCATTTGGCTTCATCTTTTACGGTAACCGCGTTGGTTTCCTGGATCCCGATGGTAAAACGCCATTGTATCATGACCTGGTGACGACCAATAACCAGTTGAGTAATCCTGCTGGTGGAGTAATCCTGGCTAAAGCTACAGCAAAGGTCTTTTTCTCCCAGCCAGCGCCTGAATTGCCACCCTCCATCTTACCCCGACCTATTACCCCTTCTATTTCTACCGTGACGTTCCAGGGAACGGCAGGGGGAAACGATGCTTACGTCTCCACGGGGGGCTTGTTTACTTATAGCGGCAATGTTGGTGGCATCATGGAAATCGTCATCAGCCGTGATGGGAGTGATTTTGAACCTACAAATCTGCAGAACCGGGTCCTTCGGGCTGAATCGGCGGTTGGGGTTAACTCGCTGGCCTGGGATGGCCTGGATAATGCGGGTAATCCTTTCCCTGTTGGTACAAATTATCCTTTCAAAGTTGTGTTCCATGCCGGGGAATATCACTTCCCTATGCTGGATGTGGAGAACAGCCGGGATGGTGGCCCAACTATTACGCTCCTTAATCCGTTGAATGGCACATGTCCCTGGGCTACCTGTCGCCATGCTTTCTATGATGACCGCGGCTATCGTGTTTCCACAGGAGTGGTGGTCGGAACCCTGGGAGCTACCCTGCCCGGCGACAGTAATGCTATCAATCCCCCGACTACTAACTATAGTGGAGCTTCCGGCTTTGATACCCAGACCAATCAGCGGGCTTTTGGCAATGGAACTGGCCAGGGCTTTGGCAACTGGAAAGGCCTGGACTTGTGGACCTACTATCCGGTGGAAGCAGTCTACAATATGTTGGACATTATCCCTACCATTGAAAAAGATCTGGGACTTGAGAAAACCCACACTGCCGATTTCACCATCGGAACGGCTGGCGGGGGTTTCACCCTGGTTGTAAAAAATCTGGGAACCGTGACCGTTAATCAGGCGGTTACCGTAACTGACACTCTGCCTGTTGGATTGGTGTATAACGCTGCCAGCGGTACTGGTTGGACCTGCAGTGCCGCAGACCAAACCGTGACTTGCGTCCATCCCAACTCTGACGGCCTGGCTCCCGGAGCCAGCCTTCCTGCCATCACCCTGGTTGTGAATGTCCTGGAACCGGCGGCTCCTTCCGTTACCAACACAGCCACGCTGGAGAATCTGGAAGATAGCAACACGGCTAACAATACAGCCACTGACGGGGTGAACGTCAAGGCGACCGACCTGCGTGTAACCAAAGTTGCCTCTACCGCCCAGGCAGCACCAGGTGAGCAGATTACATTCACCCTTGAGGTGGAAAACCTGGGGCCCGTAGATGCAACAGGGGTTCAGGTCAGCGACGTGTTGCCCGCCGGGCTGACCCTGGTGAAGGCCAGCGCCACCCAGGGTGACTACGACCCTGGGACAGGGACCTGGACAGTCGGCAGCCTTCCATATGGCAATAAGGTCACCCTGACTCTGGTGACCCAGGCTAATAACAACAAAGGAACATTTGTCAACACCGCCAGCCTGCTGGCTGCAGGTCCGTATGAGCTTAATAGCGCTAACAACAGCTCCTCGGCTAGCTTTGAGATCAAACCTACGGCGGTACATTTGTACAGTTTCCAGACCCATATCCCTACACCAGTCCCCTGGCCAGGACTGATACTTCTGGCAGGTCTGGGTCTGCTGTCCCGGCGTCGGTGCAGTTGACTTTGGCCGTTTTTGTGGTATCCTCACCCGCGAGGTTAAGCATCATGGCAATGACGATGATGAAGAAGCAGAGCAAGCGCCGCTTCCCCCGCCGTGCAGGTGTGGGGGCGCTGCTCTAGCGCACCTCCGCAAAGGCTGACCAAGCCCCCAGACCTGCCAGGCCTGGGGGCTTTTTGATTTCAGGATAAGGACTTGAGGATGCCTGTGACCAGATTTTACGCTCAGATGGATAAGAAGGCCAAGCGCCCAGACCAGGGGGCTGGTTAGTGGCGCTTGTCTCCCATCCGCGAGCACAGCACTGGCCAGACCCATACAGGGCTGGCCGGTTTTTTTTATCGCGTGCTGCAGGTCAACATCTTAGTTTAAGGGAGGTGTCTCATGGTTAGTCAATGGAAAATCGGGTTGATTGTAATGGTAGTGTTGGCCCTGGTTTTTGGGACGACAGGCTGCGCCTCGCGCGCCCCGGATAACGTCATCACCGTGGCTACCGATGCCACCTGGCCCCCTTTCGAGTATGTGGATGCGGAAAGCAAAGCCATCGTCGGGTTTGATATAGACCTGATGCAGGCCATTGCTGCCGCCGAAGGCTTCGAGGTGCGCATCGTCAATGTGAGTTGGGATGCGCTCCTCGCCGGGGTAGCGCAAGGCGAATATGACGCTGCCATTTCCGTCATCACCATTACCCCGGAGCGTCAGCGCCAGATGCTCTTTTCCGCCCCCTACTACAACGCCGGGCAAGTCATCGTCGTTCGCAGCGACGAAACGGCGCTGCAGGCACCGTCAGACCTGGCCGGACGGCGGGCGGGGGCGCAGCTAGGGACAACCGGCGCGCTGGAGATCGAAAAAGTGCCCGGCGCGCTCCTGAAAACCTACGACACGATTGACCTGGCCTTCCTCGATCTGCTCAACGGCCAGATTGATGCGGTTGTCGTGGACAACCCCCTCGCGCAGGGCTACGTGGCGCGCTACGCCGGCAAACTCCGCATCGTCGGTGCGCCCTTCACCGATGAATGGTATGGCATCGCTGTCGCTCCTGGCCGCACCGAACTGCTGGAGCGCATCAATCGCGGGCTGCGTCAGGTGCAAAACTCCGGCCAGTTCGCCGCCATAGAACAACGTTGGCTGATGGGGACTCAGCCTTAAGTGGCTGCATCTCTTGAAGGAGGTTGACCATGCATCAGATCCATGTCATGACGCGGCGCGCCGCCGCAACGCCGGCCCTGGGCCGTCTTGGACAGGGTATCCATCTGGAACGCTGGCACGGCCTGATTCTGGGTGTGCTCATCCTGCTGGGCGGGCTCATGCTGCGCTGGCCTGACCCGTTTTGGCGCATGACGCTCTTCCTGATTGATGGCATAGCCGTGACGGTCGGGGTTACCCTCATCTCCTTTGCCCTCATCCTGGGGGTCGGTTTACTGGGTGGGCTGGGGCGGGTGGCGCCCCAGCCCCTGGTACGCTCCCTCACCGCCTTGTATGTGGACGTGGTGCGCGGTATTCCGCTCCTGGTACAGTTGCTTTTCCTGTACTATGCCTTTCCCCAGATTCTGCATCAGATCGGCACGCTTCTGAGTCTGCGTTTTCCGGGATGGGGACCGGCGCAGGCCCTGGCGACACTACAATTTTCGCCCTTCTGGGCGGCTGTCCTGGGTCTGAGCTTCTGCTACGGCGCTTACATGACCGAGATTTTCCGGGCCGGCATCGAGGCTATCCCGCGCGGTCAGCTCGAAGCCGCTCTGGCCCTAGGCATGAGCCGGGCGCAGGCCTTGCGCGTCATCATTTTACCGCAGGCCGTGCGCGTTGCCCTGCCGGCCATCGGCAACGATTTTGTCGCGCTGCTCAAAGATTCGTCGCTGGTTTCGGTCGTCGCCGTAGCCGATCTCACCCGGCGCGGGCGGGAATTCATCTCCGCCGCCTTTATCCCCGTGGAAGGCTGGACGCTGGTAGCGTTGCTCTACTTGTTGCTCACGCTTCTGGTGACCCGTCTGGTCAGCGGGGTGGAGCGCCGCTTTCAACTTTTGGGGCGGAATTAA
This sequence comes from Anaerolineae bacterium, assembly GCA_034434315.1. Taxonomy (GTDB): domain Bacteria; phylum Chloroflexota; class Anaerolineae; order B4-G1; family SLSP01; genus DAOTZR01. The sequence continues at coordinate 5,909 of DAOTZR010000147.1, read as the reverse complement.
CGGCTTTCCAGTCAAAGGGGAGCAAGGCCCGTAGGGGCAGGATGGTGGCCGCATCCACCAACACCTCCGCATCGAGATTGGCGGGGTCGAGCTGGCTGATGAATTCGCGGCAGCGCCCACAGGGGGGCAGGATGCGTCCGTCCCAGGTCACGGCCACCATCTTGACCACGTGCTGCTCGCCCGCCGTGAGCATGGCCGCTGCTGCGGCATGCTCGGCGCAGAAACCCATCCCGCAGGCCGTATCTACATTGACGCCGGTGTAGATGTGGCCGTCCGCGGTGAGGAGGGCGGCGCCCACCCCTCCCGCTTCGGCAAAGTGTGCCAGTTGTCTGGGCTTGAGGACCGCTTTGGCCTGACGGACCAAATCATCAAAAGTGAACATGGCAACCTCCGGATCCAAGGATGGCAAAAAACCGGGCCGTCAGGTTTTTGACGGCCCGGTAAAAAGCGATCAGGTTCAGCCTTGAACGGCTTCGGCTGTTTCAACTGGCGTCGGTGTTTCGGTTGCGGGCGGCAGCGCGTGCTCCAGCACCGTGAAGATGTCGTCTACCAGGATGAATTCCATATCCTGGCGGATTTCTTCCGGCAGCTCCTCAAGGTCAATTTCGTTCAAGCGCGGCAGGATCACTTTCTTCAAGCCAGCGCGATGGGCGGCCAGGACTTTCTGTTTCACGCCGCCGATGGGGAGAACCTGGCCTTGCAGCGTGATTTCGCCGGTCATCCCTACATCGCCCAGCACCTGGCGTCCGGTGAGCAGCGACACCAGCGCCGTGACCATGGTCACGCCCGCCGAAGGCCCGTCTTTTGGTACCGCGCCCGCCGGCACATGCAGGTGAATCTTCCCCTTGCAGCCATCGGTGGGCAGGCCCAATGTGGCGGCGTGCGCCTCCACAAAACTAAGGGCGATACGCGCCGATTCGCGCATGACATCGCCGAGATGGCCGGTGAGGATCAGCGTGCCCTCTTCGCCCGGCATGCGCGCCGCTTCGACGAAGAGCACCTCGCCGCCAGTCGGCGTCCAGGCCAGACCGGTGGCCACACCTGGCCGTTCGGTACGCAGAGCCGCCTCGAAGCGATAGCGCGGTTTGCCCAGATATTCGGGCACCTGCTCCGCTTCCACATAGACCGGCCCATTTTGCGTTCCTTCTGCAATGCGCGTAGCGACTTTGCGGCACACCTTGCCAATTTCACGTTCGAGCTGCCGCACGCCCGCTTCGCGCGTGTAATCGCGGATGATGCGGCGGAGCGCCGCATCGGTAAAGGCCAGCTCTTCCGGACGCAGACTGTGTGCCTGTAACTGGCGCGGGATCAGGTAATTGCGCGTGATGTGCAGCTTTTCGTATTCCGTGTACCCGTCAAGATGGATGATCTCCATCCGGTCCAGCAAGGGCGCCGGGATCGTTTCGGTGGTATTGGCCGTGCAGATGAACAGAACCTCGCTCAGGTCAAAATCCACGTCCAGATAATGGTCATGGAACGTGTGATTCTGTTGTGGATCCAGCACCTCCAGCAAAGCGGAAGAGGGATCGCCGCGCCAGTCCGTGCCGATTTTATCCACCTCATCCAGCATAAAGACGGGATTTTTCACCCCGCTGCGCTTGATGGACTGCATGATCCGTCCCGGCATGGCCCCAATATAGGTGCGGCGATGGCCGCGGATTTCCGCCTCGTCCCGCATGCCGCCCAGGCTCATGCGGATGAACTGGCGTCCCAGAGCGCGGGCAATGGATTGACCCAGGGAGGTTTTCCCTACACCTGGAGGCCCGATAAAGGCCAGGATGGCGCCAACGCCGGTATTGCGCCGACATTGCAGGTCGGTCTGGGGGCTGCTTTCTCCGGTGTCGCGCTCCTGTCGCAGGCGCCGCACCGCCAGGAATTCCAGAACGCGCTCCTTGACATCCTGAAGATCGTAATGATCCTCGTCCAGGACTTTGCGGGCGTGAGCAATATCCAGATTGTCCTCGGTGGCCGACTGCCATGGCAAAGCAATCAGCCAGTCCAGATAAGTCTTGATAACCCAGTATTCCGCCGCCTGCGGGGGCATTTTTTCCAGGCGGGCGACCTCGCGCAGCGCCTCATTGCGCGCCTCCTCGGTCATGCCGCAGCTTTCGATTTTCTTGCGGTACTCCTGAGCCTCGCGGCGCGAATCATTCGACTCACCCAGCTCGTCCTGGATGGCCTGCATTTGTTGGCGCAGGTAGTATTCGCGCTGATTCTTTTCGATTTCTTCCTTGGCTTTTTCCTGAATCTGCTGGCCGATACGGCGCACTTCATACTCGCGGGTGAGGGTGCGCACCAGCAATTCCATCTTGGTGCGCATGGATTCCTCTGCCAGGATGCGCTGCGCGTTTTCGATTTCCAGGTGCATGTTGGAAGCCAGTAAATAGGTGAGCAGGCGCAAGTCCTGCAACTGCCGCATGAAGCTCAGAGCCTCTTCCGGATAATGCGGAATGAATTCCGTGAGCTTTTCGGCAATATCCAGCAACGTCCGCCGCAGCGCCTCAGCGGTGACCGGGTCATCCATGAGATCCATGACATCCGGAACCAGGCGCGTGCGGGCCTTAAGATAAGGCTCACTTGCCACCCAGGACTCGATCTCCATGCGCTCCAATCCCTGGATGAACACGGTCAGGTTGCCATCTTCATTGCGCATGACCCGATGAATAACGGCAACAGTACCGATCGTGTGCACATCATCGGGGCCGGGGACCTCGATGGTAGGATCGGTGACCGCCACCAGGCCCAAAAGCCGGTTGCCGCGCTCGACTTCTTCGATCAGTTTGACCGAGCGCGGAATCGCTACCGCCAGCGGCATAATGATGTAAGGATAGGCCACAGTATTCCGCAATGGCAGGATAGGCAATACGTCTGGCACTTCTGCCAGTAAGTCTTGTGTATGGTTGTCTTGCATATTGAACCAGGGTATCATGGTCTTGACCTCGCCTTTGCCTCTGATATCAAGGCATAATAGTTTGGAACTTTTCGAGCAGGTGCTCTGTAACGCGCATTTTCTCATGCATGAACGGTAGGCTGGCCTGGCCGGCCGGCTGAACCAGTTCGTTTTCCCCCGCTCGTAGCGGGATTATAGCACAAGCGCATTAGAAAAGCATTAGAAAACACGTTCTGAGCGCGCTGGCCGTGCAAGCTGGCTCCGACGCAGGAATGCCGACCAGTGGTCAGCGATCCAGGACGGCGAACCCAGGCGCACAGGCTGAGCATTGATCCTCATAGAGCGTCTTGATGGCTGATCTGAGCGGCTTACAGTCCGGTAGATAGAGCAAGGAGCGGCCCATGAACTGGCCATCCCTGGCACCATCTACTAAACTGTTACAGACTTCATCGGTGGCAGGTGGGTTTGACTTCTGCCTTGATTTGTTTATACTGCGAATAGATATTGATTATGCATCAGGAGAGACGGCTGGTTAGCATGTCGGGTACAGGCATGGATACCCCAAAAATTAAAGTTGAGCATCTCGATTTCTATTATCAACGGGACAAACAGGCGCTGTTCGATATCTCCATGGAGATTTATCCGCGCCAGATTACCGCTTTTATCGGGCCTTCGGGCTGTGGCAAGACTACGCTGTTGCGGTGCTTGAACCGCATGAACGATCTGATTCCCCAGACACGGACCGAGGGACGCATTCTGCTCGACGGTGTGGACATCACAAGCCTGGATGTGGTGAATTTACGTCAGCGGGTCGGATTAGTGTTTCAGCGTCCCAATCCCTTTCCCCTTTCTGTGTACGCCAATGTAGCCATGGGGCCTGAAGCCTTGGGGATGATGCAGGGCAGGGAATTGGCGGATTGGGTTGCCGACAGGATTCATCGCGTGGGTCTGTGGGATGAACTTAAGGGTGACCTCAAAACGCCTGCGCAAAACCTGACCCTGGGGCAGCAACAACGTCTATGCATCGCCCGGACGATCGCCGTCAAACCTGAAGTAATTCTGATGGATGAACCTTGTTCGGCACTCGATCCGATTGCCACTCTGGGTATTGAGGATTTGATGCGCGAATTGAGCCAGGATTACACCATCGTCATCGTGACCCACAACATGCAGCAGGCAGCGCGGGTTTCAGAACGCACGGCCTTCTTCTGGTTGGGTAAGTTGATTGAATACGACGAAACGCCCCACATCTTCACACATCCGAGCGAGGCTCTGACCGAAGCTTACGTCAGCGGGCGCATGGGTTAAACAACCGTACAGCAAGGACAAGGGGAGGAATATCATGGTACGCAGTCTGCTGGATCAGGAGATTCGACAGTTACGGGAAAAGCTGCTTCAGATGGGAAGCCTGGTTGATGCGGCTGTTGATCGTGCCGTCACAGCACTCAAAAATCGCGACCCAGGTCTGGCTCAGAGCGTGGTGGACGGTGACGAAGAGGTAAACCGGCTGCGTCACGAAATCGAAGAGTTGTGCATCGAAACGATTGCCACGCAACAGCCCATGGCCATTGATTTGCGCATGATTTTTGCAATCACCCACATCGCTGTGGAGCTGGAGCGCATGGGAGATCACGCCGCGGGCATTGCCCGGCTGGTATTGCGCATTGCCGATCAGCCTCTGCTCAAGCCCTTGATTGATATTCCCCTCATGGCGCAGGTTGATCGGGCCATGATTACCGGATCCCTGGATGCTTTTGTGCGCCAGGATGCGGAACTGGCGCGGCAGGTAGCCAAGCGTGATGATGAAGTGGATCAGCTTTATCAACAGATTTTCCGGGAATTGCTCACCTACATGATGGAGGATCCGCGCAACATTACCCGCGCCACGTATTTGCTCTGGGCCGCACACGTGCTGGAGCGTATTGGAGACCGCGCCACCAATATCTGTGAGCGGGTGATTTTCATCGTTACGGGTAATTTCACCGAGTTCCGCAGCGATCATTCCGCCGATCTATCGCACCAGTAAGCGCCTTTCCTATGGAATTGGAGCGATGCCGGCTGCTGGTTGAACGCACCCTGGCTTTGGCGAGACATGTGTGCCGGGTTATGTAAGGAGCCACAGCGTGGACGTATATCACATCATGGTGGTAGGTCTAAAGCACTATATTGCTCCGATAGTCTTGAGCTTGAGCAAGCACTATCAAGTCGTGGTCTGCGAAACACGGCGAGAAGCTCTGGACCGATTGGGGACTTTGGCTTTTGACCTGATTGTGCTCGATCTGGCCTCGGTTCGTTTTGATGCCTTGCGCTTTTATCAGCATGTGCGCCGTTTACAGGCAACGGTGCCTTTCCTGCTGCTTTTGCCTAAGGATGCGACGTTTGAATGTCTGCCCGAAGCGCGCGATTATCTGTATCACCCCGTTGACAATCGGCGGCTGGTGCGCGCGGTTAAACGTATTTTGCCTTCGCGCTCCAGTATCCCTTTGACCTGGCAGAATTTGAACCTGGACATGTCCACCTACACACTGGGCTGGGGCGAGAAAACTGTGTTGTTACGGCCCAAAACTGCGGCTCTGTTAGGCTTTTTCCTGCGCAATCCCGAACGCATGGTGAGTCCAGGCACGCTCATTCAAGAGGTGTGGCAAACCAACTTCGACGAAGATAAGCGCGTGTTGCAGGTACAGATTTACTGGGCGCGTAAGGCCCTGGTGACGCTTTCGGCCCCTTTCGAGATTCGTTTTGAACGTAACGCGGGTTATGGTTTGTTCCCAAAAGTGACGATGCGGTCCCGGAAAAATAACCTGTCACACTCCGGTGTTGCCGGGAGTTAGAAGGATGTCTCAGCTTGCCAGATGAATGATCCAGGCGAGCTTTTTCGCTTTACCCGTAGTTACCTACCCCTTAAACTAAATTTTGCTGTTTTCAACACGAATAGTTCTGGGTATGCCGGGTGGCACGGACTTTGGCCTTCACCTCACACCCTAGTCGGGAGAGAAGAGGGGGGGCTAGGCATGGGCTT
>DAOTZR010000146.1:0-14753 GCA_034434315.1 Anaerolineae bacterium | reverse complement strand
GCTGGCTTAGGGGAAACTGGGGAGACCTATCTGGTGGGGGTAGATGGTATGCCTGTAACCCGGATTCTCCTGGGCGAGATAACCCAGGCCCTTTCTGTCCCTCAAATTCAGCGGGTAGCGCAAAACTGGTTCCCGGAGTCGGGATATTACACCAACTATGTCGGGCGTCCGGTTCTGGGGGTGTACCGTTGGGTTGCGCCTTTGGGCGTCGTTTTGGTGGCTGAACAGAGCGTAGACGAAGCTTACCAGGGGTTGCGCGCCACATTTGTGGTAAGCGTGGGTGTGGCTTTGTTTTCGGTATTGGCCAGCATTCTGGCGGCGCTCTTCATCACCCGGGATTTTACCCGACCCCTGGCGCAACTGGCTCTGGTGGCTCAGCGTGTGGCTGAAGGGGACCTCAATCAGAGTGTAGGATTGGAACGCCAGGACGAGATTGGACGGGTTGCCAGAGCTTTTGATAGCATGACGGCGCAATTGCGCATTCTCATTGCCAATCTAGAAGCGCGGGTTCAGGAGCGAACACGCCTGCTCGAACAGCGTTCAACCCAGTTGGGCGCCGCGGCTCAGGTTGCCCGTGAGGCGACGGCGGAGCAGGAGCTGTGGCAATTATTGGAACGCACCGTGCATCTTATCTCCGAGCGGTTTCACTTTTACCATGCCGGTATTTTCCTGCTGGATGAAAAGCGCGAATATGCGGTGTTGCAGGCCGCATCATCCGAAGGTGGACAGCGCATGCTGGCGCGTGGCCATCGTCTTCCTGTAGGGCGGGTTGGCATTGTGGGGAGTGTGGCGGCGACCGGGGAGGCACGGATTGCCCTCGACGTTGGGGATGATGCGGTCTTCTTCAACAACCCCGATTTGCCTTTGACGCGCTCGGAAATGGCCGTGCCCCTTAAGGTGCGGGGCCGGGTCATTGGCGTTCTGGATGTGCAATCTACCGAGAAGGCTGCTTTTACTGAGGCCGACATCGAGTTGATGCAGGTTCTGGCCGATCAACTGGCCGTTGCCATTGAAAATGCGAATCTCTTGACCCAGGCGCAACAGCGCGTGCGCGAAATTGAAGTGCTTTTGCAGCGCCAGACGGCTGAAGGGTGGCGCCGATTGGCCAGGGCAGGAACCCTGGTATATACCTTTGATGGGGCCTTGGTCACGCCGCGTCCGTTGGTTGTTGACAGTGCTGCGGCCCGACGGACTTTGTCCGTACCGATTGAGGTTCAGGGACAAAAAATAGGCCAGATTGACCTGGTTTTGGCCGATCGGCTGCCGCGACCGGACGAGCAGGAGCTGGCCCAGGCCCTGGTTTCGCAACTGGCCCTGGCTTTGGATAGCGCCCGGCTTTTTCGCGAAACCCAAGAAACCCTGGCCGAGTTGGATTTGCTCTCCAAAGTTGGTGCGGCAATGGCCGAGGCTACAACGCCTGAACAATTGTTGTACGCCTTTGTTCAGCATGCGCTTCAGGAACCTTTTGATCGCTGCGTCCTGGCCCTGGTGGAAGAATCCTCTGAATCGGGTCTGGAACAAGGGCGCATCCTGGCTCTATGGGAACAAGGCATGCCCTCGGCTGTGGCTCAGGATATACCGCTGAGTTTGCAAGCTATGCCTGTCTTACGCAAAATGTATGAGTCTCCCTTGTGGATTGAGGATGTCGAACACGATCCTGAACTCGATGAAATTTCGCGTGTCACTTTCTTTAAAGCAATGGGGCTTAAGAGTATGGCCGGAATCCCGCTCAAGGTGGCGGGGATAACGTTGGGAGGGTTGATGTTGGAATCCAGGCGTTCAAGGCATGTTTTTTCCGACCGTGAAAAACAGCGTTACCTCACGCTAGGCGACCGCATGGCTCTGGCTTTGAATAACTTGCAATTGCTGGTCGAGGCCCAGGCACGCGCTGAGTGGGAGCATACCGTGGCCGAAATTTCCGATCGCGTGCGCGCTTCTGCGGATATGGGCCACATTTTGCAGACTTTAATCCGCGATCTGGGTAGCACTTTGGATGCTGCAGGGATGGTCGTGTTGGGTGAGGACGTGGCCGAGGACCTGGTGGAACAGGGAGGGGCATGATGCTGGACGAGAGATCTCTGACAGGGTCTGACGTGGAATTCACAAAACGGGTGCGTACGTTGCGCAGTATCTTGCGCCTCCTGAGCGTGCTGGCCGTTGGCGATGTGGGATTGCAGGTGATTTTTTTTGTGATTACGCGTGCCTGGCAGATGCTGGCCATTGCCCTCTGCGGTTTGCTCTTACTGGGTTTGATGGGGTATAGTTTCCTGGCTTTGCGCCAACGGCGGCTCAGACCGGTCAGACATGTCATATTCCTGGCACCCTTGAGCATGCTGGTGGGTATGGCGCTACTGGTCGAAGGGGCAACGGTCCCGATTATCCTGGGCCTGGTTTTGTTGGGTGTGCTCTTAGGCCCTCTAGTCTGGCCACCAGGGAGGCATTGGCTGGGGGCAGGTACGGCTCTGCTGCTGATAGCATTGCTTTTAGGCATTGAACGTCTGGTGAGCTGGTCGCGTTTTCCCGTGAGCGCCTTTCTCCCTTTGCAGGCTGTCTTCGTTGCCCTGCCGGTGCTGGTGGCGCTGATCTTATTCTGGCGCATTGTGCAGGGGGATTATGGGGTAGGTTCTTTGCGGGCGCGTCTGATGACAGCGTTTGTCGCGGTTGTCTTGATGGTCGGGGGCGTGAGTGTAACCGCTTCGGTGGTCTTGAATGTCGTTAACGGGCGACGCCAGGTTCTGGATCAGTTGCAGTCAGTCGTGACCGAGAAGGCATTTTCTCTGGGGCAGCGCGTAGCTCTGGTGCGCATCGCTTTGCAAAGTGAGGCCGCTATGCGACGTGATTTAGGCTTGAGGCTGGTCGCCTTTGACCCTGACTCGGATATCCATCATCAGTTGGAGCAGCAGCTTTATACATCTTTACGCCAGGCCATTATCTTGCGTGGCGAGTTCGATCGTTTGAGTTTGCTGGACACCCGGGGACGGGTAAGGGTGTCCACTTCTCCGGTTGAAGTGGGAAAATTGTATACGCAACAGAGCTTTTTTGTGGAGGGCCTGAAAAGTCTGTATGTTTCACCGCCCATCTACGGGGCAGAAGGCGGTCGTACAACGCTGATTGTAGCTTTACCCCTGGTGGATTACGCCAACTCTGTTCGAGGGGTTTGGGTGGGCTATGTGAATTTGAGTATTTTGAACGTGTTGATGACCGAAAATGCCGGCCTGGGTGAAACAGGCGAGACTTTTCTGATGAATGATACCGGCATGGTGATTACGCCCTTGCGTTCCGGTGTGAAAAATATTTTTCTGGATACTCAGGCCAGTCGCGAATTGTTACAACTGCGCGGTAGGGGGTCAGGGCGTTATCGCAACTATCAGAATGAGTGGGTTTTGGGGGTGTATCAGTGGGTGCCGGAACTCCAGGTCGGCGTGATTGCCGAAAAAACTGAAGCCGAAGCCTTAAGGCCTGTTTACCTGGCCAGTCTTTTTAATGTGGGTTTGATCGTGTTGGGAGTATTACTGGCCGCCTGGGCCGGTCTGAGCGTTACCCGGAGCGTAGGCCGCTCTCTGGAGGAGGTGGCAGCTGCGGCTCAGGCTATTGCTGCAGGCGACCTGAAACGACGCGCCCCGGTGCTTTATGAGGATGAGCTGGGACAGTTGGCCCAGGCTTTTAACGCGATGACCGGGCAGCTTGAGGAGATCATCAACACCCTGGAGGAGCGCGTGCGTGAACGCACGGCGGAAGTTGAACAACGCTCGTCCGATCTGGATGCTGCAGCGCGTGTGGCTATGGATGCTACCCGCATTCGCGACCTGGACACGTTGTTGACTACGGCAGTGGATCTGGTAGCCCGGCATTTTAATTTTTACCATGCCGCCATTTATTTGCTTGATGACCGCCGGGAGCGTCTCAATCTGGTTGCGGCTTCATCGGAAGGTGGCAAGCAGCTTTTGGCGCGCGGGTTCGCGGTTCCTCTCTCCAGCGGGATTATCGGTGCCGCGGTTCGATTTAAGACTGCGCGGGTAGTCCGGGATGTACGGCTTGATCCCGATTACCTGGCTCTACCCGAGCTGCCGCTTACCCAGGCGGAAATTGCTTTGCCGCTTCAGGTGGGCGATACGGTGATCGGTGTGTTGGAAGTTGAGGCTTTGGATACAGAACGGTTTACCGAGGCCACGGTCCAGGTGTTGAGCACCCTAAGCGCGCAATTGGCCCTGGCTATTCAAAACGTGCGCTTGCTCCAGAGCAGTGAGCAGAGTTTGCTGGAGCTCCAGCGATTGCAAGGCGAACGGGAATACCGTGCCTGGCAGGAACAACTTTCCGGGCGTTCACTGGCCTATCGCTATACTACGACTGGGTTGCGTCCCGTGCGCAACCGCGAACAGGTGCGGGAGATGCTGGCGACTTATCGCGGTGATCCGCAGAGTTTGCTGGTTCCTTTGCGCCTACGTGAGCAAGTGCTGGGCCTGGTAGCGCTCAAACGGCGCCCTGGAGCTCCTCCCTGGACTGCGCGCGATCGGCAACTGGTCGAGGCGGTGATGGAGCAGGCGGCTTTGGCCCTGGATAATGCCCGCCTGTTGGAACAGACCCAGGCACGAGCCGAGCGCGAACGTCAAACGGCAGCCATTGTGGGACGCGTGCGTTCGACGACGGATTTTGAACGCATTTTGCAGCTTGCGCTCCAGGAACTGGCCCGACAGTTAGGGGCTTCGGGAGTGATTCACCTTGGGCCAATGGAGGATGCGGGGAAATGATGGCGATCGCAGGTGTAAGCTCAAAACGCTATTTTCGAGCTCTGGCGCAGTGTTGGCTTCTGGCTGCTTTGATGGCGGGGCTGGTTTTAAGCTGGCTGTTGCCTGGGAACACAGCTCTGTATGCGCAATCGCCGCGCCCGCAGGTTCTGGTTCTCCACTCCTATCACCAGGGTTTGAGCTGGACGGATAACATCACTCGCGCTATTCTGGATGTGCTTGACCCGGAAAAAGTAGATTTATATTTTGAATACATGGATACCAAGCGCTTTACGGATCCGAACTGGGGCGAAGCCCTTTACCAGCTTTATCGGATACGTTACGCGCAGACACGCTTTGATGTGATTCTGGTTTCGGACAACTTTGCGTTTAATTTCATGCGGACGTATGGCGATCGTCTCTTTCCGGGTGTGCCTGTGGTTTTCTGCGGGATTAACTTCTTTACTTCCACCATGGTACAGGGTCATCCCAATTTTACCGGCGTTGTGGAAGATGTTGACTTTGCCGGGACGCTTCAAGTTGCTTTGCGGCTCCAGCCCGAACTCAAACATATCCTGGTGATCAACGATCGAACTCTGACAGGCCAGAGTGTGCGGGCCGAGTTTGAGCAGGAAAGCGCGCCTTTTGCCGATCGAGTACATTTTGAAATTTATGATGATTTCACCATGGCCCAGCTTGTGCAGTTGCTGGACACCATGCCTGCAGAGGATACGGCGATTTTGTTGGTTTTGCTTAATCAGGACAGTGCTGGACAGGTCTTTACCTATGAGGAGGCCATTGATGCCATTGCTCCCCATGCCCGTGTGCCCATCTATGCTGTGTGGGACTTTTATCTGGGCCGAGGCATTGTGGGCGGCATGTTAACCAATGCTTATGCTCAGGGTGAGGCTGCGGCAAAACTGGTTCAGCGGATTCTTGATGGTGAAGTGGTAACATCCATTCCCATCGAAATGACCAGTCCTAACCGCTATGTGTTTGATTACACGATGTTGGAGCGTTATCAATTGCCGCTCAATCGCCTGCCGGAGGATGCTCAGATTATCAACCGTCCGCCGACCTTCTGGCAACGCTATCGCGCTCAGCTTGTGCCGGTTGGGATCATCTCCTTCATGGCTTTGCTTTTGCTGGCAGTCCAGTACCGGGAGTTGCGGCGGCGACGGCAGAACGAAGCCGAATTACGCGTTGCCAACCGGGCTTTACAGGCTACCCAGGCTTCCCTGGAGCTGCGCGTCCAGGAGCGCACGATGATGCTGGAAGAGCATTCGCGCCTTGCCGCCCTGGCTGCCCATATCGGGCGCGAGCTGATGGCGCTTTCCGATCCAGAACGGTTCTGGGCGGAAGCCCTGCACTTGTTCCAGGAACGCCTGGGTTGGGAGTACGGCGCTATTTTCCTGCTGGATGAAGCTACCGGGTACCTGGTATTGCGGGAAAGATTCGGCGGGGTATTTGCCCCTGTCAATCTGACGTTAACCCAGGGGCTGGCGGGACGAGTGGCGCGTAGCAATATGCCGGAAGTGGTCTATGAACCGGCCCAGGAAAATGATTACGCACCGGAAGAAGGGTTGGACGCTTACGCAGTGGCTCTTGTTTTGCCGTTGCGTTTGCGGGGGCACGTGATAGGGGTTGTGGAACTGGCCAGTCAGACCGTGCCTTCTCAGGTCAAGGCGTTTCCAGAGGTTTTGCAGCCTGTTTTGGAGCAAGCCTGCCTTTTGTGGAGTAACCTGAACTTACTGCGTGAGAGCCAGAATACACTGGCTGAACTGGAGCGCTTGAGTAGCGAACAGGCCTTTAGTGCCTGGCAGCGTTCATTGCAGGACTTGCAGGTGACCTTCGGTTATGCGGGCGGCACGGTTTCTCGCTTAACGGCTCCCAACGCACGCCAGGTCTTCCTGGAGCAGAAAGATCCGGCGCGGCGTATGGAGGTCCCCTTGACTCTGCGGGGTCAAATTCTTGGCTATCTGGCCCTGGAGCGCCCGGCGGGTGCTCCGATCTGGACGGAGGATGAGCGTGCGATGGCGCAGGCGGTGATGGAGCAAACGGCTCTGGCTTTGGATAACGCCCGACTGCTGGCTGAAACGCGCGCACGCGCAGCGCGGGAAAGCACGATTGCTGATGTAACTGCACGTCTACGTGCCTCAGCCGATGTGGAGCGGGTGTTGCAGACGACAATCCGTGAGTTAGGCCGTGTCCTCAACGCTACAGGGGTGATTCGTCTGGGGAGGGATGAAGGATTTCTGATGAAAGAGGAAGGAGAGATATGAAAACCATGCTGCGCAGTATAACTTGGGGGGTGGTGTTGGGGCTTCTGGTGTCCTGCGCGCCGGTAACGCCTACGTCTGAGCCGACGCCGGCCCGGCGTGTGGTGACCTTGCAGTTGCAATGGGTAACCCAGGCGCAGTTCGCCGGATACTACGTGGCCCTGGATAAAGGCTGGTATGCGGAGGAAGGCCTGGATGTAAAGATTCTTCCCGGTGGGCCGGATATTATGCCGGTTGAACGCGTAGTCAGCGGCGCGAGTCAGTTTGGCACTGCGTTGCTGGCCGACCTGACTGTAGCGGTAAGCCAGGATAAGCCCGTGATTAGCCTGGCGCAACTGCAACAACACAATGGTCTGGTTCTGGTGGCGCGCAAGGCTTCGGGGATTACCGCACCGGCGGATTTTCGGGGCAAACGGGTAGGCGTCTGGCTGGGCAGTTGGGAGGCGCAGTTCGATGCCCTGGTTACTCAAGCAGGCCTGACGGCCCGGGACTTTACGTTAGTGAACCAGGGCTTCAGCATGGATGCTTTTATCCGCGGCGATCTGGATGTGGCTTCGGCCATGATTTACAACGAATACCATCGCGTCCTTGAACAGGGCATTCCGGCAGAGGATTTGGTGGTTATTGACTATCAGGCCTATGGGCTGGGATTCCCTGGCGATACCCTGTTTACGTCGCGTAAACTTCTGGAACAGGATCCGGAACTATGTCAGCAGATGGTGCGGGCCTCTCTGCGGGGTTGGGCGTATGCTTTGGAACATCCAGAAGAGGCCGTGGATATCGTCATGAAGTATGATCAGACTGGCACCCTGGAACGCGACCATCAGATCATTATGATGCAGGAAATTGCCAGGCTGATCTCTGTGCCTGGCCGTCCTTTAGGTTATACCGACCCTCAGGATGTGACGCGCGTGATCCAGACGTTACATCAGTTTGGTGTTCTGGCTGTTCCATTGGACCCCAACCTGGTGTACACGAATGCTATTTGGGAACAGGTTAAGGATAGTGTGCAGCCTTAAGCTGGTTCAGAACGAGGTGTGAGGCTATGAGCTTATTGCGGCGGTTTTCAGTTCAGCGGCGCATTGCCAGCAGTTTTGGGTTTCTCCTGTTAGCTTTGAGCGGCACCCTGCCGCTCCTGATCTGGGTTCAGGCAGACTTGCAGGCCCGGCAGCGCCAGGTTGTTGAACGTACAGCTCAAGCTGAACGACTGGTTTCACAGGCCGCAACGGCAATAGCCTCGTCGCGGGCTAATGTGCTGCGCTATCTTCTGGATTTCACCTCCAGTGTTTCGGATGCTCTGGCGGATGTGGATTCTGCTCTTGAGTCTTTGAGCGCAGCCCGCCCGCTTTTTGACGATCCCGTGTTGGTGGCTAATTTACAGAGCCTGGAAAATGACCTGGTATTTTACCGCACCCAGGTTATGGAAATTCAGCGCTTACGGCAAGCTGGCGAGATGCAGCAACTGGCCCGGCTTCAGTTTGACGTGTTGCGGCGTGGCCTTGATTTCACGCTTTCCTCTCAGGCGATCATCGAATACAGTCAGGAACTCACTACAGCATCCTATCGCCAGTTAGAGGCCAGGCTACGCCAACGCATGCTTGTGATAGGCCTGATTTATGTGGCTGTTTTGTTAGTAGCTTTCTGGCTTTCCTGGGAGGTACAACACAGTATTACCGAACCCATCGCCGCATTACGTGCCGGTGCGGAAGCCTTCATCCAGGGGCAGTTGGATCAAACCATTCCTGTTCAGGGGCAAGATGAGCTCGCTCTGCTAGCCCAGACGTTTAATCGTCTGATTGGGCAATTGGCGCAGTCGTATCGGGAACTGGAGCAGCGCGTTGCGGAACGCACCCTGGAGCTGGAACAACGCGCGCGGGAACTTGAGGCCGCGGCCCGCGTGGCACGGGAAGCTACCGCTTTCCGCGATGTGGGTGAGCTGTTGGATTCAGCCGTAACCTTGATTGCCGGAGCGTTTGGTTACGAACACGTGGCGGTTTACCTGATGGATGAGATGCAGCGGTATCTGATTTTGAGCGCAGCCTCTTCGGATGCGGGTAAGTCCCTGGTTCAGGCGGGATTCCGTCAGGCCCTGGGCGAAGGGGTGGTGGGGAGCACGGCGCGCACCGGTCTGCCGCGTCTGCTGAGCGACGTGCAGGCCAGCCCGGACTACTTTGCCCTGCCTGGTCTTGGAACCGTTCGCTCCGAACTTGCCATTCCCATGCGCGTTGGCGATCGGGTAATCGGCGTACTTGATCTGGAAAGTTTCAGCCCTCAGGCTTTCACGGCTGCCTCGGTCACCGTATTGCAGACGTTGGCCGATCAGATTACCCTGGCTCTGGAGAATGCCCGTCTGCTGGCTGCAAGTCAGCAGGCTGTTGCCGAACTACAGCGTCTCTACAGCACGCAGGCCCGTGAAGCCTGGTCCCAACTGGTAACGGGGGGCATTCCGGCTTATCGCTATACCGGGGTGGATGTGGTACCCTTGCGCGAGTCCAGGGGCGTTAGCGTGGGGGGCAGGACCTTAGAGCTTCCCCTCAAGCTTCGGGATCAGGTACTGGGCAGCATTGTTTTGGAGCGCTCGATGACGCAGCCGGCCTGGACCGAAGATGAACGTCTGATTGCCGAAGCCATTGCTGAGCAGGCTGCCCTGGCTCTGGATAATGCCCGTCTGCTGGCCGAAACGCGCGCCCGTGCTGCACGCGAAGGTCTCACTGCGGAAATCGCGGCAAGGATGCGCGAGTCCCTGGATATTGAAAAGGTACTGCAGGTAGCTGTGCAGGACTTAGGGCGGGCTCTGGGGGCCGTAGAGGTGAACATTCGTCTGATTGAACAGGAGGAAAACGCTTGAGTTCTTCGTCGCGTCCAACGGTTTTAATCACAGGATGTTCGACCGGGATTGGCCGGGCTACCGCACTGGACCTGGTTCAGCGTGGCTGGCATGTCTTTGCAACGGCGCGCCGATTGCATACGCTGGAGGACATAGCGTCTGAACATCTGGTTCCACTGTATCTGGACCTTACCGTGCCAGAGTCGTGTGAGGCCGCAGTAGCCGAGGTGTTGCGTCAAACAGGAGGCCGTCTGGATGCCCTGGTCAATAATGCGGGGTATGGTGCTTTGGGGGTATTGGAAGAAGTTCCTCTGGAAGAGGCTCGTTTGCAATTCGAGACCAATGTCTTGGGGACCCTGCACATGTGTCAATTAGTCGCTCCTGTTATGCGGGCCCAGGGTGGGGGACGGATTGTGAACGTGGGCAGCGCAGCGGGGCTATTTGCCTATCCTCTGGCTGGCCTGTATTGCGCCAGTAAAGCTGCTTTGATTTCGATTTCGGACACGTTGCGAGTAGAATTGCGCCCCTGGGGGATTAAAGTGGTGGTGGTGGCTCCGGGCATCGTGCGTTCAGCCTGGTTCGATAACGCTAATCGGCGCGCGGCGGACCTGGTCAATCGCCCCGATACGCCCTACGCTCCTTTGTATCGAGTGTACCAGAGGCTAATGCCGCTTATCAATAGCCCTAAAATGCCCCCGACCGAGACGGTTGTGCGTATGATTGTTCATGCGCTTACGGCGTGTCGGCCCAACCCTTATCTGGTGGGGCCGAGGCTTTTCTGGACTTTGTTGGTGCATACCGGTCGCATGATGCCTGCTTCCTGGCGCGATGCGGCACTGGCAGCTTTTTTCTGGCGGGATGAAACAGGGACTTAAGGAAACGGATAAAGCCGTGCTAAGATACGGTTAAACGAAATTTTTTGGGAGGCATGAACTGGTTTATGGCTCAGCAACGAACAGTTTTGATCACAGGATGTTCTGCCGGCATAGGTCGGGCGACGACCCTGTACCTGGCGCAACGCGGTTGGCGCGTTTTTGCCACGGCGCGCCGAGTACATCTGGTGGAAGCTATAGCCTCGGAGGCTATCACCCCCATCTACCTGGACTTGAACGATCCAGCATCCTGCCAGGCGGCAGTAACTGAGGTGCTCAAACAAACTGGTGGGCGGTTGGACGCCCTGGTCAATAATGCCGGCTCCGGCGTTCTGGGGGTTCTGGAAGAAACGTCCCTTGAGGAAGCCCGAAAGTTGTTTGAAACGAATGTTTTAGGGACCCTGCACATGTGTCAACTGGTTGCCCCGGTGATGCGCAAGCAGGGCGGAGGGCGCATTGTCAACGTGAGTAGTATCGCCGGCTTCATGGGCTTTCCCATGATTGGCGCTTATTGTGCTACTAAGGCGGCTTTGATTTCTTTTTCGGACACTTTGCGCGTGGAGTTGCGTCCGTGGCATATCAAAGTTATTACCGTTGCTCCAGGTGTGGTCCAGTCGGAATGGTTCAGCACCACGCATAAAAACACCGGCGCAAGTGTGGCAACACGCCCCGATACGCCCTACGCGCCTTTTTATAACACGTATTTAAAACTGTTGCCAACACTGACAGGAACGCAGGTGCCACCGGCAGAGACCGTGGCACGGATGATTCACCGGGCTTTGACCGCCCGCTGGCCTAAGGTCTACATGGTTGGGCCGGGGCCCTTGTGGCCTTTGTTGAGGACGGCCAAACAGATTCTCCCGGCTTCCTGGTTGGATGCGGCTCTGGCGCTTTATTTCTGGAGGAAGTAACTATGGTCCAACAGCCATCACCACAGCGGGACGATCGTACCCTGGCTCAGCGCCTGATGCAGGTCCTGGCTTTTACAACTTTGTCTGGCCTGGCTACGGTGGGCCTGTACCTTTACCTGAACCAGCGCACCGGCGCCTGGCAGTTCCTGGCCCTGGCGGCAGATTCGGGCAGCTATGTGCTGGTGGCCGGCCTGGCCTGGTGGCTGATCCGGCGCGGCAAGGTTTATCCCGCTCTGTATGTGATGAGCCTGTCCATTGCTCTGGTGATCCTGGTGGGTGGTTTTCTGGTTAACGGCCTGGGCCAGATTTTAGGGATAGCCTTAATGCTGGTTTTCCCGGCTTTGATTGCGCAACTGCGCCTGCCCTCTGTTCATGCCGGGCGTCTGATTGGCATAGGCGTCATCGTGGGCGTGATCAGTCTGGTGTTGGATTTTTACGGTGTGGGGGCACGGCTGACCCTTTCAGGGGAAGTGCTCCTGCTGTTCAGCTTCATTGTGGTGGTGGGGGCTTTCTGGTCTCTGATCACTGTGGCTCGTCAGTGGCGTCGCTATAGCCTGCGCGCCCGGCTCATCCTGGCGTTTGTGGTGGCCTCGCTGCTTCCGCTGATTTTGATTTCGGCCCTTCTGGCCTGGCGCATGCAACAGATGGCTCAGGAACATGCTGAACTGGCCTTGAGCCTGGCGGCAGGACGCCTGGCTAATCAGGTGGACCTGGTGCTGGATACCCAACGCACCACGGTAAGGGGTGAGGCTAAATCGGCGCTTTTCGCCAGATTTCTCGCGGATCCCCAGAATGCTACCTATCGGGCAGAAGCCCGCGATCTGTTGCGTTCGTTATCTACGCGTTCGTATGTCTCCTCGTATGGCTTGTTGGATCCTCAGGGGCATAATCTGGTGGACTCCGATCCTCTGCTGGAAGGCGGTGATGAGAGCCATCTGGAGTATGTAGCTGAAGCGCTCAAGCTAGACAATGTTCTGCGTCAACCCGAACCTTATATCTCCCATGTACTGCTGGACCCGAAAACAGGCGGCGCTTTTTATTATGTTTCCTGCGGCATTTGGGACCCTACGAAGGGCCAGATCGTGGGTATCTTGCGGGTGCGTTATCAGGCTGAGGTCTTGCAACAGTGGGTCACTCAGGCCAATGCCTTGATTTCACCGGGGTCTTATGGCTTGATTCTAGACGAGGACCTGATCCGCCTGGCTGATGGACAGGAGCGTAAACGACGTTTTACGTTGTTGGCCCCCGTGTCCGATGAGGTCCTGGTGCGTTATCAGGCCGGTTATCGCCTGCCTGCGGGTACGGCGGAGAACCTGAGTCTGAATCTGAACACCTTTGCCGAAGCGTTGCGCAGCGGGGCTACAACGTTTAGGGGGGAAGTCGAATCGGCGCTGGAAGAGAATCCGGCTTTGCAACAGGCAGTTATCGTCCCGTTGAAGATTATGCCCTGGTATGTGGTGTATGTGCAGGATGAAGCAGCGTTTATGGACCCTGTGCAGGCTCAGACCCGTCTGATCCTGCTGGTAGCGTTGGTCCTGGCCGGTCTGATGGTGGCGCTGGGTTGGGGCATTGCTGTGGCGCTTAGCCGCCCCATTCGTGCTCTGACCGCTGTGGCGGAGCAACTGGCCTCCGGCAATCTGGAGGTGACCATCACCCCGGAATCCGAAGATGAAGTCGGCACGCTGGCAGAGACTTTTAACGGCATGGTATCCCGGTTGCGCGATCTTGTTCAAACCCTGGAGCTGCGCGTAGCGGAACGCACGGCGGATCTGGCCCGGCGTGCGGACTATGCCAGGACGTCGGTGGAGGTGATCAACGCGGTTACCGCTCTGTTGGAGCCGGATGAGTTGATGCGTAATACTGCTGGATTGCTGGTTGAACGTTTCGGTTTCAATCACGTGGCCTTCCTGCTTGTGGATGAGGATCAGACTACCGTCCATTACCATGTGGGAGTAGGGCAAGGGGCGACCAGCTTGATGCAGGAGCGTTTTGTCCTACCTATCGGCGGTGGCTCACTGGTAGGTCAGGCTTTGGACCGTGGTGAAATGTTGGTGGCCCAGGATGTAAGCCAGGAGGAAAATTATTACGCCCATCCGGCGGTTTCCGATACCCGCGCCGAAGTTGTCATTCCTCTGGTGGCGCGTGACCACGTTTTAGGGGTTTTGAGTGTGCAGAGCGCCCGCGTGGGAAGCTTTGATGAGGCCACCCTGGATGCGTTACGCACCATTGCGGCGCAAGTGGCCGTGGGACTGGACAACACCCGCCTGTTGCGCGAGGCGCAAAGCGCCCTTGAAGCGGAGCGTCGTGCTTATGGTCAGGTCACCCGCGCGGCCTGGCAGGACTTACTGCGGAGCGGCATGACGCCCGGCTACCGTTACGCCAACGAACGTCTGCAGACTATTGGTAACGTCTGGTATCCGGAGATGGAGCTGGCTTTGCGTGAGGCGCGAACCGTTACCGCCGTAGCCGCTGACGCACCGGACCTACTGACGTTTGCCGCACCGGTGCGGGTCCGCGAACAAATCGTCGGTGTCTTTAACCTGCGCAAACCGGCGAAAGCCGGACGCTGGCATCCTGAGGAAATCCGCTTGTTGGAAACCTTGCTGGCCCAACTGGAAGTAGCCCTGGAAAGCGCCCAGCTTTATCAGGATATCCAGCGCCGGGCCGCACGGGAACAGGAGCTCAGCGAACTTTCGGCGCAATTCTCTCAGTCTCTGGACGTGGACACGCTGTTGCGTGCCGCTGTTCGCGAACTGGGACGCCTGCCGGGCATTGCCGAAGTCGCCGTGCACATCCTGCCGCAGAGCGAGGAGGAGTCTACCGAGGCCTGATCCGTCATACGGACGGAGCGGAGCTATAAAGGCTGGAAAACTAACCCTAGGGAAGTGGATTGGTGAAAGCCCATGACACCCAGAACAAAATCTGAATCGGCACAGAAGTATGACCTGGAGCGCCTGCAACTGGAAAACCGCATCCTGCGCGAAATGGCCAGTCTCATGGCCGCCGGGCCTGGCGTAGAGGAGGTGGCGGAAAACATCTATCGCTACGCCTCGCAGATCATGGACACGACCAACTTTTACGTGGCCCTTTACGAACCAGAGGTGGAAGAGCTTTACTTCGTCCTCGACGTCGTCGAAGGC
>DAOTZR010000145.1:0-5834 GCA_034434315.1 Anaerolineae bacterium | reverse complement strand
GCTTTAAAGACGTACCCTCTCTCCTCTCCCAAATTGGGAAAGGAGAGGGGGCCAGGGGGTGAGGTGAGGACCAAAGTCAGCGCCACCAGGCATCCAGAACTACTCGAAATTTAGTTTAACAAGGTGGCAGGTAATTACCCAGAACAACCTTAAATCCTGGCCGCAGCGGAACTCAGGCCTGTTCGGACGCTTCGCCGCGCGCCAGGGTCAAAGCGTCTCCAGCCAGGCGGTCCTCGCTCAACGCTGCTACGAACAACAGCGAAGAAAGGCGGTTGACAAAAGCCAGCGATGCGCTGCCAATGCCGGTTTCCAGCTCCGTAAAAGCCACCAATCGGCGCTCCGCCCGGCGCACGACTGTCCGCGCCACGTGACAGGCGGCGCCGGCCGGTGAATCTCCCGGCACCACGAAATCGCGTAGAGGGGGCAGGTCGGCTTCCAGCTCAGCGATAAACGCCTCCAGGGCCTGCACGTCGCCCTCGTCCAGACCAGGATACCGGCTACGCGCCTCCGGCGTAGCCGAGAGATGGCTCATCAGCCGGTACAAAGCGCGCTGCGCGAACAGCACCATCTCACGAATGCGCTGCGATTGCACCAGCGCCCGCACCATGCCCATCGCGCTGGTTGCCTCGTCCAGCGTGCCCAGGGTTTCCAACAGCGGGTCGCTTTTCAGAACGCGCTCCGTGCTGCCCAGGCGCCCCGTATCCCCGCGATCCCCGCGACCAGTGTAGAACAACGTCTTGTCTCCCATGTGTCCTCTCCCATGTGTGATAAGCGTATTGTACCATGAGCGGACAGGATACAATGAGAGTATTCAGGGCGGTATCACGGAAACTGTTTATGGAAGCTTAATTTTTGTAGTTTACCGCATTGACTTTCACGCCCTTCCTCAGGGCGTGGGAAAAGTTCTTCAGGCCGTCGCTTTCCTCATGCAGTGGCCGGGATCTCGAAAAGATTGAGCATTCTTGCCCCCCAGCTTCCCTGGTAAAGACAAAAGAGATGCCTTGTGGACTTTCTTGTATTTCTTCAATCCGCTCTATATCACTGTGCTGCTGGGATAGTAAAGAGAGGGTATCCAGCAACATGAACAAAGCTTCTTGCATGGGGATTACAACACTATGAAACTCATGCAATTCCGGATTCTGTTCTAACAACCGCGGCAGATCCTCATCAGACTTTACCTCATAGAGGAAGTGGCGGAGCAAGCTCATTGATAGTTTGGATCTGGATACCATGACTATGTCCTCCGATGTTGCCTGACGACCTGAACATCAGCCGCGTCGAGCACCGCGAGACGTCGGCTGGATGTGTGCGTGTTGGCGGCGTTTTGGGGAGCGAGATGCTTCTTGCTTTCAATTGGACCCGGGTTACTCGCTCACGATCTCACAACTTCTTTGACTTTATTCGGAAAGCTGAATGGCATAGGTATCGCTGCTAGTCTTGCTGGTAATCTGACACAGAATTCCATCGTCGCCTGTGAGCGTGACCACGCCCAACACTGGGCGTCTCTTACTTGTCCGAAATTGGTGGCCCGCTGTGCTGCTTGCCTTAACGCACTAATGCCATCTCGCTTTGTATCGTTCACCCTGGTTAACAATCTATAGGCAAAACACACCCAAGGTCAATCCAGGCTTTCCTCTGATGCCGAACCAGGCCGGGACCGC
This sequence comes from Anaerolineae bacterium, assembly GCA_034434315.1. Classification (GTDB taxonomy): domain Bacteria; phylum Chloroflexota; class Anaerolineae; order B4-G1; family SLSP01; genus DAOTZR01. Next base: position 4,173 of record DAOTZR010000145.1, on the reverse strand, counting down.
CGGTGACTGCGCTGCCATCAACCCGCTCCGGGGATGGACGTTATCTGGCGCTCATGGCCCGCACCTCGACTGGATTATGGCCCAAAGGTTGCGTCCCTGGCGTTTTGCATTACTATTGCTTTGAAAGCCAAGTGGAGGAGACAGAACCTTATGGAACTGGATGCCACATTACGCAACGTTGTACTCGCTTATCAGCGTGACGAGCTGACCGAATACCACATCTATCGCCGTCTGGCGCGGATGGTGCCGGACGAAAACCGCGCCATTCTGGAACGCATCGCCGCCGATGAGGCTCGCCATGCCCGGCTCTGGCACGACGTAACCAGAACCGAGGTTACTCCCGATACCAGGCGTATACTCTGGTACACGGGCATCGCCCGCCTGCTGGGGTTCACCTTCGCCATCAAGCTGATGGAGCGCGGCGAAGAGGAAGCGCAGGAACACTACCAGGCCTTGATTCAGGCCATTCCGCAGGCCGAGGCCGTCTTCAAAGAAGAACAGGAGCACGAGGAAGCGCTGATTCAAATGCTGGATGAAGAACGCCTGCATTACATCGGCTCGATGGTGCTCGGCGTCAATGACGCGCTGGTTGAACTCACCGGCGCCCTGGCCGGCTTGACCCTGGCCCTGCAAAATACCCATCTCATTGCCCTCACCGGTTCGATCACCGGCATCGCTGCGGCCCTTTCGATGGGCGCTTCCGAGTACCTTTCGACCAAAGCCGAAAAAGGCACTAAAAATCCGCTCCAGGCTGCGCTCTACACAGGCGGCGTCTACTTCCTCACCGTCATACTCCTCGTCCTGCCCTACCTGCTGTTCACCAACTTCTACCTCTGCCTGGCCCTGACTTTGCTGAGCGCCCTGCTGATCATCGCCTTTTTCAACTACTACATCGCCGTCGTGCAAGAGGAATCGTTCTGGAAACGCTTCCTGGAAATGGCGCTCTTAAGCATGGCTGTCGCCGGGTTCAGCTTCCTGGTCGGCTTCCTGCTACGCCAGTTCTTCGGTATTGAAGTCTAAACTCGCATTCAGCGTGAATGGCGCGTTGAAACATAACTCTGATTCGGGGAAGTGAGGTGTTGCATGACAAAGCGGATGCGTTGGTTGAACTGGTTCATTCTGATTCTGCTGGCCCTGGGTGGCCTGCTACCCCCTCTGGCTGTTAAAGCCCAGACCTCAGGCCCTGGTATTGAAGTCGTCGAAATCCCCTACGCTTCGCGCTCAGAGCTGGAAGCCTTGAGCGCGCGCCTGGACGTGTGGGAAGTTCGCCGCACGGAAAACATCCTGGTTGCGGCCGTGACCCCCGCCGAGCGTGAGGTCCTGCTGGCCCAGGGTTATGCCCTGCGCGCGCACCCCACCTTCAACACCCATCCCGATACCATCCCCGGCTTCCCCTGCTACCGCACCATCGCTGAAATCTACGCCCAACTCGACGCCTGGCTGGCAGCCTACCCGCAGCTTTTAGAAGCCTACACCATCGGCACAAGCTACCAGGGACGGCCTTTGCGCGTACTGCGCATCACCAACGAGGCGCGCAGCGGGGACAAACCGCGCTTCTTCCTCATGGCCAACATCCATGGCCGTGAGCTGATTACCCCCGAAACCGCCCTGGCCTTCATCCAGAAGCTGCTGGAAGGCTACGGCCACGATCCCGACGTGACCTGGGTGCTGGACCATCACGCAATCTACGTGCTCACCTCTTCCAATCCCGACGGCCATGTCAAGAACGAAGCCGGTCAACCCTGGGCCTACTGGCGCAAAAACGCCAATCCCACCAACGGCTGCGCCAGCTCCACCTATGGCGTGGACCTGAACCGCAATCACAGCTTCAAATGGGGCGGCGCCTCGACCGACCCCTGCGATGAAACCTACCAGGGGCCGCGGGTCGCCTCGGAAAGCGAAACCCAGGCCGTACAGAACTACGTGCGCGCCCTCTTCCCCGATCAACGCGGCCCTGGGGATAACGACGCTGCTCCCGACACGGCGACCGGCGTCTTCATCACCCTCCATAGCTACAGCAACCTGGTGCTCTGGCCCTGGGGCCACACTGGAGCGCCGGCTCCCAACGCCGCACAGCTCGCCATGCTCGGCACAAAAATGGCCAGCTACAACCACTACACCCCCCAACAAGCCAACGATCTCTACCCCACCACCGGCACCTCGGATGATTGGGCCTATGGCGAGCTGGGTATCGCCGCCTACACCTTCGAAATCGGCAGCAGCGCCGATGGCTTCTACCCGGCCTGCTCCCGCTACGATAGCCTGATCCGCCCCAACCTGGACGCACTGTTCTACGCCGCCAAAGTGGCCCGCACGCCCTATCTCACCAGCTTTGGCCCGGATGCGCTCCAGGTCACCGTAGCGCCCACCACCACCCTGGCCGGCCTGCCGATCACCGTCACGGCGCAGGTGGATGACCGCCAAAACGGCAACAAACCCATCATAGCCGCGGAGGCCTACATTGACACCCCGCCCTGGGAGGGGGGCACGCCCTACGCCCTCACCCCCGCCGATGGCGCTTTCAACGCCGCCGTCGAAGCCGTGCGGGGCACCCTGCCTACCGCCGCGCTATCTTCCGGCCAGCACCTGCTGTTTGTCCGCGGGCGGGACAGTACGGGCTTCTGGGGGCCGGTTTCAGCGGCCTTTTTCTATGTGGAAGATGACGCCCGCCTCACGGGACGGATTAGCGCGGCAGAAGATGGTCGCCCTCTGGCCGGGGTGCTGATCGCCGCGCGCGGCCCGGCGGGAACCTTCACCACCCATTCCGGCGCGGATGGCACGTACGACCTGCCCCTGCGCAGCGGCACGTATGCCATCCTGGTCACCCATTTCGACTATGTCCAACAAGAACTGCCCCTCACCGTGACGCGCGGATCCGTCATCACCCTGGATTTCGCCCTCACCCGGCGGCCCTGGGGCACGCTTACCGTGCGCACCGTGGAACTGGGCACCCGGCAGCCCCTCACGGCCACTGTGGACCTTGTGCCCTCTCCCTACACCCTCACCACAAGCCCTGAGGCCACGCAAGCCCTGCCCGCCGGCAGGTATCTGCTGCGCGCCAGCGCGTCGGGCCACCTCACGCGGGAACACCTGATCACCCTGAACGCCGGAGACTGGCTCACTACGCTTCTGCGTCTGCCGACTTACCCCCCGCTCCTGGTCGTGGATGACGATAACAACGCCACCTACGAAACCTGGATTCTGCCCGCCGTCCGTAGCCTGAATTACCCCTTCGATGTCTGGACTGTGGCCACGCAAGGCGCGCCTTCTGCGCAGGAGTTGAGCAACTACCGCGGCGTGATCTGGTTCACCGGCAACGACCGCTTCAACAGCCTGAATGTGGCGGAACAAAACGCGCTGCGCACCTACCTGCAGGGCGGCGGACGCCTGCTGCTCAGTGGCCAGAACATCGGCGTAGACATTCGTAACGATCCCTTGAACTTTTACGGCACGATCCTGCACGCTACCTTCATCAGCGATACAGCCAGCGTGAAAACTGTCACCGGCAGCGACTTCTACACCGGACTGGCCTTCGCCCTGGAGGGCGCAGCCGGCAACCAGGGCAGCCCGGACGTCATCGCCCCCGCCGATGACGCTGCGCGCATCGTGTTGGCCTATCCCGATGGCGGAGCCGGCCTGGCCGTAGCAACGGATGCCTATCGCCTGATTTACCTGAGCTTTGGCCTTGAAGGCGTGGGCGACGAAGCAAGCCGTAGCGAGCTGATCCGCCGCGGCATCCGCTGGCTCAGCGTTCCGCCGCCGCCAGCACGGCTGGAGGCCTCCCTGGCCGGGCACCTGATTCCCGGCAATACCACCCAGGTTGCCGTGCGCCTCTTCAACGATAGCGGCCTGCAGGCTACGGACATGACCATCACCGTCACCCTGCCAGCCGCGCTGACCCTGCTGCAGCTTCCCGCCGGAGCCGAACGCCTCGATGCGCATACCATACGCTGGAGGGGCCTGAGCCTGGACAGCGAGGCCGAATCCAGCCTGCCCCTGCTCCTGGCCATCCCCGCGGATCTGGCCGATCCCGCGCTATACGTTGAGGGCTGGTGGCCGGGCCTCACCGAACCCTTGCAGGTCACCTTGACCTCAGCTCCCATTTTGTTCAACAGGCGCATCTACCTGCCCTTAACCCTGGCCAGGCACTGACAAGATCCGGAATGAGTTTTG
>DAOTZR010000144.1:0-12489 GCA_034434315.1 Anaerolineae bacterium | reverse complement strand
CTCCTACCCTTACGAATGGAGTTTCTCGCAATTAAAGGACGCGGCGTTGCTCACCCTGGCTATCCAGAAAGAGGCGTTGCGCTCCGATATGATCCTCAAAGACGCCAGCGCCTACAACGTTCAATTCCACGCAGGCCGCCCCATCCTGATTGATACGCTCAGCTTTGCCCGCTACCAGGAGGGCCAGCCCTGGATCGGTTACAGGCAATTCTGCCAGCATTTTCTCGCCCCCCTGGCCCTGATGAGCCAGGTGGATTTACGGCTTGGGCGGCTTTCTACCCTGTACATTGACGGCATCCCCCTGGACCTGACCAGTCAGCTTTTGCCGCGGGCGACCCGCTTCAAGCTGGGGTTGTTCAGCCACATTCACGTACATGCGCGCAGCGAAAAGCTGGCTGCAAGCTCAGAATCGCAGGTGCGTCAGGCGCGCACAGCCCATCTCAGCCGCATGGGATTGCTGGCCCTGGTGGATAGCCTGGAAAACACGGTGCGCAGCCTCAAGCCCCGGTTAAAGCGCGACTTTTGGGCTGACTATTATGCCAACACTAATTACACCGAAACCACGTTCGAGCTGAAGCAACAGCTGGTAGCCGACATGGTGCGCCAGGTTGCGCCGCGTCTGATTTGGGACCTGGGCGCCAACACCGGTCTCTTCAGCCGCGTCGCCAGTGATGCCAGCGAAGCGTTCGTTGTCGCTGCGGACATTGATCCAGAAGCCGTGGAGCTGAATTACCTGGAGCTGAAAAAAACGCCCCATCCGCGTATTTTGTCCCTGGTGCTGGACCTCACCAACCCCACCCCGGCTATCGGCTGGCACAATGGAGAACGCGAGGCCTTTTTCCAGCGCGGTCCGGCGGACCTGATCATGGCCCTGGCCCTGATCCATCACCTGGCGATCGGCAACAACCTGCCCCTGGGTGATATTGCCCGCAGTTTTGCCCAGACCGGGCGCTTTTTGCTCATTGAGTTTGTGCCTAAAGAGGATTCCCAGGTTCAGAAACTGCTGCGTTCGCGAGATGACATTTTCGAGCATTACCACCTGGATGGATTCAGGCGGGCCTTTGCGCCTTATTTCACCTTCCTGAAAGAAGTCCCTATCGCAGGCAGCGTCAGGACGCTTTTCCTGTTACAGAGCAAATTGCTGTAATGCACCCATCAGGTCAGCCACGCTTTGACCACCTGAGGTTACAAAGCGTGGCTTTATCATTCGTCGGAGGAGGAATTGATGGCAAAAGCATGGAGCCGCTACCAACAGGTTAGCTGGAAAGCGTTGGTTTTAGTGACCTGGCTCTCCGCTCTGGCGTATACCGCGTCGGAATGGCTGTTTATCGTGACCAAGCCATCTCCGCTGAGCACGGTTGCCTGGAGCACCAAAATCCGTATTGGCCTGTTTACGCTCAGCTTCCTTGCACTGGCAAGTTATGCCGCCGTAAAAATCCTGCAAAGCCTGGCCCATCTGATAAAACGCGACTGGGTCAAAGCCCTGGCCGGACTTTTACCCGCCGGCATCCAGGCCGCGTTGGTGTTTCTGCTGGTAGATAACTTCACGTACACCCTCTTCCGTTTCGGCGTGGCTACCAGCACGGGTTGGATGCGAGCGCTGTACCTGGCCTTCTTCATTGCGCTGATTGTTATCATGTATCGCGAGGTCAGCCAACAGGTGTTAAGCCTCGAAAAGCGCGCGGAACACCGTGGGAAATGGATCGAGTCGGTCCTGGCGCTGGGCCTGGTCGTGTTAGCCCTGGTCACTTACCGCCTCCCTACCGGGTCTTCCACTGTGTTGCCATCTATGAACAAAGCTGTCGCTTCCCAACAGCTTCCGCACATCATCTTGCTCACCGCCGATGGCATGAATGCAACGCACATGTCCCTCTACGGGTATGAACGGGACACTACCCCCACCTTACGCGAGCTGGCGGCCTACTCGATAGTGGGAGAAAACCATTACAGCAATTGTACCAACACTATCGGCGGCCTGATCGGGATTCTGGCCAGCAAATATCCCAGTACCACACGGGTCTTTTTCCCACCCCAACTGCTGCGCGGGGTAAATGCGTATCAGCATCTGCCCGGCCTCCTCAAGGCCTACGGCTATACTACCTACCATTTCACTCAACCCTACTACGCCGACGTGACTGAACGGAATCTACTGGACAGCTTTGATTACGTGAATAACCTGGCTTTGCAAGAATCCCCTGTAAAGGCCTTGTTCATAAAACATTTCGATTTTGATACGGCTTATTTTCTGTATGATCTGCTCACGCGCCTGACCCATCGCTTGGAACATGCAGCTTTCATCAAACCGATGGTCAACTATCAAGAGCTGAACCCTAATAAGCATATCGTGCAAGACTTTGACGACGCCCAAAAGCTCAACCAGACGTTGGATATTTTACGTACAGCCCAGGGTCCCGTATTCATCCACTTGCATTGGATGAATACGCACCCCATATACCCTAAGGATAGTGTCCCCATTTTTATGCCCAAGGAACAGGTCTTTTCGGATGGGAAGGACATCAACGCCCAGGAGGCCTTTGACCTGGACTTCTATGACGATACGATCTATGGCTTTGATAAAGCCGTTAGTCAACTCATCGCGGCGCTCAATGCCATGGGCCTGTACGACCAGACCATCCTGGTTGTCACAACCGACCATGGGTTACGCTCGGATAATTTTGTCCGTCTCCCCCTGCTGATGCACTTCCCCGGCGATGCCCATATCGGGCGCATTCAAACCAACACGCAGGCTCTGGATATTGCCCCGACCATCCTGGACTCCATGGGCATACCCATCCCGGAATGGATGGAAGGAGAATCTTTGCTCCAACCGGATATCCTGCTAAGCTCTGGCGATCGTCCGATTGTGACCGTTGGCATTAATCACAAGCTGGTGGAACAGGTCGAATGGGGAAGACTAGAGGTCTCCGATGGTCAACCGCCTTTCTACGCTATGGGTTCCATAGCGGTCATTTCTTGCAACATGATTTATGGGATAGATTTAACATCCGGACAACGGGGAACCCGTCCTGTACCGGACAGCACGCTGCAATGTGACCCCATCGCCCCGGAAAGCGCTTATCAATACTTACTGGACCACCTCCGCGCCAGAGGGTACGATACTTCAAGCCTGGAAAATCCTGCCGCACCCCCTTCTAACCCATAAGCCAAAGTAGAGCTGGTTCAAACTCCCATGCGGGGCAGGTGGACGGCCTGCCCCGCATACATCATTATCTTAGCGCGCCCCCTACATCAAAGTTTGCCATTCCACAAAGATGTGCTATCGTAATGCAGGGGAATGACTTCCCGACGAGTCTATTTTCAATTCAGGAGGGGTTTTATGCTCGTTAAAGATCATATGACGACCAAAGTTATTACCATCGCACCTTCAACCTCAGTCTCCGACGCCCTCAATCTCGTTCGCATCAACAAGATCCGGCGTCTGCCCGTTATTGACCGCGATGGTAAGCTCATCGGCATCGTCTCGGAAAAGGATTTGCTCTACGCCTCACCCTCGCCGGCTACCAGCCTGAGCGTTTACGAAATTGGCTACCTTCTCTCCAAGCTCAAGGTCGAGGACATCATGACACGCAAGGTCATCTCGGTGGATGAGAATGTCCCCATCGAAGAAGCCGCGCTGATTATGACCCAGAACAAAATCGGCGCCCTGCCGGTTGTCCGCGAGGGCAAACTGGTGGGCATCATCACCGAAACCGATATTTTCAAGGTCTTGCTGGACATGCTGGCCGCGCGCATCAACGGTGTGCGGATTACGCTGGAAGTCCCGGATCAGACCGGTGTCCTCAGCAAATTGAGCGCGGCCATTGCCGAAAAAGGCGGGGACATCATCGCGCTGGGAACCTTCTCCGGGTCCGATCCCACCCGAGCCATTGTCACACTTAAGGTGCGGGGCGTGGATGAGGCCAATTTGCACGCCATCGCCGAAGCCCAGGACTATCGCATTCTCGACCTGCGCACAATCGGCTAAAGGGACCATGGGTTCAAGCGTCCTGATGAGCTGGCTGGGCACCCTACTGGTCCTGGCCAGCCTGCTCTTTCCCACGCACCAGGTTTCGGCTGAAGGGTCGGTTTGGATCGAAGGCTTCGATCCCTACCCGCAACAACGGCCCATGAGCTGTGAAATCCGCTCGGCGACGGACGTGGCGCGGTTTTGGGGCATTCCCATCGTCGAAGTCGAAATGACCCGCCTGTTGCCCTACTCCGACGATCCCAACCGGGGCTTTGTAGGCAGCCTGGATGCGCGGCCGGGCAGCCTGCCGCCGGAAGGCTACGGCGTCTACGCTGCCCCCATCGCGCAGATGCTACGTCGCGTAGGCCTTAACGCCCAGGCCCATTACGGCTACACCCTGGAGACGCTGAAAGCCGAACTCGCCGCAGGACGCCCGGTCATCGTCTGGGCCACCTACGACATGCGACTTTCGCCGGTCATCCTGTGGAAAACCGCCAGTGGGCGCGAAGTACCGGTAGTGCGCCACGAGCACACGTTCGTAGCCCTGGGCTACGATGCCGGAGGCCTCTATCTGGCCGACGCTTACGATGCCGAAATCAAATACTACACCTACGAGGCCTTCCTGGCCGCCTGGGAACAGATTGGACGCATGGCGATCACCGTAGACGGGGCGCGCAGTCCTACCCCCGGCTACACGTATCAACGCACGGCCGACTATCGCCACGTCCTTTATCATGGTCAATGGGATCTGGGACCCTGGTAAACGATGCGCATCGCCATCATGGCCGACACCCATAATCACAGTGGCAGGATGAAACGCGCCGCCGAACGTCTGCGCGCCGAGGGCATCTCCATCGTCCTGCACGCCGGCGACGTGACCGGACCGAAAGTCCTGGACTATCTGGCGGATTTCGACCTGTGGATTGCAGTCGGCAACATGGATGAACCGGACCTGGCCGAGGCGGTGAACCGCCGCTGGGGCGCCGGTCGCTACGCCGAGTTTCATCACCTGCACCTGGGAGGCTACAGCCTGGCGCTCCTGCATGGCAACGATACGGCCCGTCTGCGCCTGGCGATCACCAGCGGCACCTATGCCTGCGTCATTCACGGACACACCCATCGCCGCCGGGATGAACGCATCGGCAACACGCGCGTCATCAACCCAGGCTCCCTGGCGCGCCCCATGGACCTGAACGACGCCGGTTATGCGCTGTTTGACCTGAGCACAGGCGATCTCTGGTACGTTGCCATTCCTTAGAACTGTCCGTCTTTTAGAGAATTCGGGAGGTCCGGCATGCACCTGAGCGAAAGCAAACAAATTCTCCGCAATACTTACCTGTTTAAAGATCTCAACGAGATCCATCTGGACTTGATCCTGATGATCTGCGAGGAGATGAATGTTGTTGCTGGCCAGGAAATTTTCCATATAGACCAGCCCGGCGATGCCCTATACATCATCGCCCGTGGCAGTGTGGAAATCGTCCTGGACCCACCCGGAGCTCAACCCTTGCGACTTTCCGTCCTCGAAGCCGGCCAAATCTTTGGAGAAACCGTCCTCATCGAAGAAGGCCGGCGTTCGGCCAGCGCTCGCTGCCTGCACGAGGGTACCCTTTTGCGCATCGCCGGTGAGCGCCTGGCGCGCCTGAGCGAGAACTACCCCGAAATCGGCTTTCGCATCATGCGACGCATGGCCGCTGAATTGATGAACAAGCTACGCGAGGCCAACCAGAACCTGCGTGCCCTGGCCGAAAAATCAACTTCCAATCCAGCAAAACCATAGGGAGAAACGTTCATGCCTGAAGAACCCATTGTGCGATTGATTGATATTCACAAACGTTACGGCTCCAATGAAGTCCTCAAGGGCGTCTCCATGGACGTCTACAAAGGCGAGGTTGTTGTGATCATTGGGCCTAGCGGCACGGGAAAAAGCACCCTCCTGCGCTGCGTCAACCTCCTCACCTACCCCGATCAGGGCCAGGTGTGGGTTGACGGGCAGGAAGTCACCTCCCCGCACACCAACATCAACGCCATTCGTGCCCAGGTCGGCATGGTGTTCCAGGAATTCAACCTGTTTCCACACCTCACCACCCTGGAAAATGTCATGTCGGGCCTGATTCACGTCAAAAAGATGGCCAAAGACCAGGCCCGGGAACTGGCGTTGTTCGAACTGGAGCGCGTGGGCTTGAAGGAAAAAGCCGATGCCTATCCCGGCCTGCTTTCGGGGGGACAAAAACAGCGCGTCGCTATCGCTCGCGCTTTGGCCATGAACCCCAAGGTCATGCTTTTCGATGAGCCTACCTCGGCCCTGGACCCGGAACTCATCGGCGAAGTACTCAACGTGATGAAAAAGCTGGCCGAGGAGCATATGACCATGTTGGTGGTTTCGCATGAGATGGGCTTTGCCCGCGACGTAGCCAATCGGATTGTCTTCATGGAGCATGGGCACATTGTGGAAGAAGGCCCGCCGGAACAGCTTTTCTACAACCCCCGCCAGCCGCGCACGCGCGAATTCCTGGGGCGCATCACCGAAATTCACGGCTAAAAGGAGCAGAGCATGAATGGCTTCTGGCTTCAAGTCCTGCAGGCGACCGGACGCGGCCTCTGGGTCACCTGCCAAATCAGCGCGTTGTCGCTCCTCATCGGCCTGATCATCGGGCTACCGACGGCGTTGCTCCGCGTCTACGGGCCGCGCCTCCCCCGGCTCCTGGCGACGTTTTACGTCGAGCTGTTCCGCGGTACGCCTTTGCTGGTGCAACTTTTCATCATCTATTACGGCCTTTCGGACCCCAACGTGAGTCAGGTTTTGGGGCGGATCGGGTTACCGCCGACCCTGTTGACCCTGGCCCCCTTCACCGCCGCTTACGTTGCCCTGGGATTGAACAGCGGCGCCTATCAGGCGGAATATTTCCGCGGCGCGCTGCAGGCCATCAGCTCCGGGCAGATGATCGCCGCGCGCGCTCTGGGGATGACCCGGTTGCAGGCTATCCGCCACATCATTCTCCCCCAGGCCATCCGACTGGCCCTCCCCCCCTGGTCCAACGAAGTCGCTTACATGGTCAAGTACACGTCCATCGTCTCGCTTATCGCCGTCCAGGACTTATTCGGGGAGATCCGCAGCATCATCAGCACCTATTACAATCCCATGCTGATGTATCCTTACGTCGGCCTGGTCTACCTGCTCATCGTGATGGCTCTGAGCTGGATAATGGGCCGGGTCGAGGCGCGCTTCCGCATTCCAGGGCTGGAAATCGAATTCGATCGGACCTGAAATCCCCTCGCCAGACTCCAGGAGCGCCAGAGTGCCGGCGCTCCTGGAGCTAAAGCCGGGGCTTATTCGTTGTGAGGCGCGGCTTCATCTCTGGTAAGAGACAGATTCCGCTCGGCAATCAGGCGGATCCCCTCCAGCGTGAGGCCCACATCAACCTGACTGAACAGCGCCGTGTGCCGGGCCATAAGCCCCGAAAGCCCGCCGGTTGCGATGACCGGGGCAGCACAGCCCATCTCGGCGCGGAAACGCTGCACCAGGCCCTCGACCAGGCCGATGTAGCCGTAAATGATGCCGGATTGGATGGCGGAAACCGTCCCGGTGCCGATGGCGTGCGGGGGGGCGGCCAGGGGGATGGCCGGAAGCTGGGCGGTTCCACCCGCCAGGGCCGAAACGGCGAGCTTCAGGCCTGGAGCAATGGCCCCGCCTAGAAATTCGCCGCGCTCCGAAACCGCGATAACGGTAGTAGCCGTGCCAAAGTCCACCACGATGCAGGCTCCCCCGCTACGCCGGTATCCTGCTACGGCATTGGCCAGTAGATCGCTCCCGATTTCCTGAGGGTTATCCAGCAAAATCTTGATGCCCGTATCCAGATGGGGGCCAACGATGAGAGGTGAAAAACCGCACAAGCGTTCGATGACCTCGCGCACAGTACCGGTGAGCAGAGGGACCACGCTGCTGATGACCGCACGGTCAAGCTGGCATGGGTCCAATCCGGCTTCACTCAAGAGCGCGCGGAAAAGCACGACATATTCATCCGGCATTTTGTCGCGCTGGGTTTGGATGCGCCACAGGTGCACCCATTTCAGGCCATCGTGCACTCCCAGCACGATGTTGGTGTTACCAATATCAATCACCCACAACATGCGCTTGTCCTCCTTAAAGACGTGTAAAATGCGGAGGAAGTATAAGTGAAGCGGGAAAAGTGTCAAAAAAGCCCCGCAAACTATCATGGTTGAAATGGAGGTCATATGGAACTCACACCCGTTGCCATTGTCACAGATTCGGCAGCCGGCATTCCACCCGAATTGCTGGCCAGGTACGCCATCAGCACCGTGAGTTTTCACGTGCGTGTTGGCGCCCAGACCTACCGCGATGGCATAGATATCCAACCCGATACCTTTTTCCGCCTGCTGCGCCAACAGAGCGAGCCTGATGTGAGCACGGGGGTGCCTTCGGTGGAGGCTTTTCTGGAAACGTACCGCCGTTGTGCCGAATGGGCCAGGAGCATTGTCTCCATTCACCTGGCAGGGGCGCAGAGCGCCATCTGCGATACGGCACGCAGCGCTGCCGCCGAAAGTCCCATTCCCGTGGTGGTGGTGGACTCCGGCACGACGGCGATGGGCGAAGGGTTTGTGGCGCTGGAAGCGGCCCGCGCCGCACAGCAAGGTGCCGATCTGGACGCGGTAGTGCGCCGCGCCCACGAAGTGGCCTGCAATGTTGGCCTCTACGCGCTGCTCGAATCCGTGACGTATGCGGTGAAAGGCGGACGTCTGGCGCGGGCGGCGCGGCTGTTGGGCAGCTTCCTCAACATTCAACCCCTGGTGCGGGTGGCGGATAACGCGGTGGATCTCATCGGGCAGGTTCGACGCCGCAGTCAGGGTATTGAGCAACTCATCGCGAAGGTGGTCGAGCGCGTCGGCGACCGTCCGGTCCACCTCACCATCCACTACGCCGAAAACGAAGCCGAGGCACGCGCCGTGCTGGAAAGTTTGCAGCGACGCTTGCATTGTGTGGAGGCTTACCTGAACTTCGTCCCGGTTGCCCTGGGCGCCCATGCCGGGCCGGGTTCGCTGGGGATTGCTTACTACGTGGAAATGGGTTAGAGCGGTTCTGAGGGCAATCCAGGGACCGAGCCGGACGCGCGCAGCCTGACAGGAGGAATAGCACGGTTATCCCCCAAGAAAAAAGCGCCGGAGGAACGTTGTCCTCCGGCGCCCGCGTGAGTTCTTATGGCTCGATGCCCCGTAAAGGCGCCAGAATCCGTTGGGCTTTGTAGGGGAAACTATCGTACCATACCTGTGTGGCCTGATAGAGTGCGCCATGCAGGGCCGGGGCCACCACGATGAACGGCATTTCGGCCATGCCGCGCGCCCCCCAGGGGCCTTCGTCATTTTCGTTTTCGATGAGGATGGTTTCCATGGCGTCGGGGATGTCGGCGATGGTGGGGATGAGGTAGGTACTAAGGTTGGTCGTCAGAGGCACGCCGTTGTGCTGGATGAAGTGCTCGGTCGTGGCCCATCCCAGGGCCTGCAGAACTCCCCCCTCCACCTGGCCGGTGACCAGGCGCGGATTGATAGCTTTGCCTACATCCACCGCGCAGACGATCCGCGGCACTTGCAGCTCACCGGTGCGGCTGTTCACCACCACCTCCACCCCCGCGGCAGCATAGCCGTAGGCGAAATTAGGGTTACCCGCGCCGGTTTCCGGATCAATCTGGGTGGTTTTGGGTGCCAGATAGGTGTATTCAGCGCGCGCCGGGCGGTCTTCCTCCTGCCACTTGCGCAACGCTTCCTGAGCGGCCCCGCGGATGGCGTTGCCGATCATGAAGGTCATGCGCGAAGCGGAGCAGGAACCGGCGCTACCCGTCACGGCCGTATCCATGGGACCCAGCTCCACCCGTTCAATGGGAAGCCCTAAAGCCGAGGCCGCCATCTGGCGAATGACCGTGCGCGTACCCTGGCCCACATCCGAACTGGCCGCGTACACAACGGCGCGTTCGATCTCGCCCTTGCCGTGCAACTCGATCGCCGCCCAGGCATTCTCCTGATAGCCAAAGGAAAAGCCGATATTCTTGAACCCCACAGCGATGCCCAGGCCGCGCTTGAGGTAAGGGGGATCTTCGGGATGCGGTTCGACGCGCGGCGCTATCCAGCCGCCGTAGGCATTCTGCTCCCAACCCAGAGCCTTAGCTACCGCGACCAGGCTATCTTCCAAACCATAAGGAGCTTCGGGCAGCGGATTGCCCCAGGGCATAGGGTCGCCTTCGCGGACCAGGTTCTTCAGGCGCAGGGCCACCGGATCCATCCCCAGAGCAGCAGCCAGCTTGTTCATCTGCGCCTCAGCGATGAAGATGCCTTGAGGCGATCCAAAGCCACGGAACGCGCCCGAAGGGATGTTATTGGTGTAGACGCCGTAAACGTTGGTCTTCACATGGGGGATGCGGTAGGGACCATTACAGGTCAGCAGCAGGTTGCCCAGTACCTTGTTGGTGGTGTAGATGTAGGCCCCGGCATCCGCAATGACTTCCGTTTCGGCGAACACCAATCGTCCATCGCCTGTAGCCCCCCAGCGCGTATGCACGTAACAACTATGCCGCTTATGGTGACCGATGATGGATTCTTCCCGTGACCAGACGATTTTCACAGGACGCCGTAGACGATAGGCCGCCAGGGCCAACACAATCTGCACCGACATATCCTCGCGTCCACCAAAAGCCCCACCAATGGCCGGGTACACCACGCGCACCTGGTCCAGCGGCAGCCCCAGCGCATGGGCTATTTGATGCTGGTCCTCGTGGGTCCACTGCCCGGCGACGAGCACCGTCACCCGGCCCTGCTCGTCAATGTAACCCAGCCCCGCCTCCGGCTGAAGATAGGCATGTTCCTGACCGGGGATCTCAAACGTGGACTCAATCACCAGCTCGGCCTCATCATAGCCCTGAGCGATGTCCCCCCGGCGGATGCGATGGTGCGATGCGATGTTGCCCTCGAAGACCAGCTCTGGATGGACCGGGGTAGGCTCATGCGGCGGATGAAGCCGGGGCGCATCGGGCCGGATCGCCTCGCGCGGGTCACTCAGCACCGGCAGGTCCTCGTACACAACCCGGATAAGGTCACGCGCCCGCGTCGCGGCCGCCTCGGTTTCGGCGACAACCGCGGCCACCTGATCGCCGACGAAGCGCACCACATCACTCCCAGGCCGGTCACTACCCGGGCCGCAGAGCACCGGTTGATCGGGGTATTGCAAGCCGTACTCATTGCAAGGCACATCCCGTGCCGTAAAGATGGCGACCACGCCAGGCACCTGCAGCGCGGCGCTGGTATCAATCTCCACTACCCGCGCATGCGGACGGCGGGCAAAGAGCAGCTTCATGAAAAGCTGGCCTTCCAGATTAATATCCGCTGGATACAAGGCCTTTCCGGTCACCTTATCCAGGGCGTCAAACCGCGGTAATGAAGCTCCAATGTATGTTGATTCCATACCCATCACCTCCCTTGGTACCGAGCTTGAAACTTATCCAGGAACCACGATAGCCGCCCACACCCCTGTCTGGACGGATCACCAGGCGTCCCCATCGGGCTACTGCCCGGCCAGGAACCGCTCCCAGATGCTCATGTAGAGGGCATCCGCCTCTTCCGTCAGGGGCAAGAGCTGTTCAGCTTTCTTAAGATTGATTGGGAAAATCACCGGATCATGGCGAAACTCTTCATCCAGCAAGGCCAGAGCGCCAGTATTTGCCGTGGCGTAGTAGTTGTAGTTGGCAATTGCAGCGGCAGTTTCTGGACGCAGAATGTAGTTCAAAAACAGTTCGGCAAAAGGCTGGTTGGGGCTGCTGGCCGGGATGATGAAATTATCGTTCCAGACCACAGTGCCCTCTTCCGGCAATACATACGCGATCTGCGCACTGGCCTCACGCCCTTCAACCGCGCTCGCGGCATATCCCAAAGCCATCACCACCTGTCCGCTCACCAGAGCCGGGATCGGGCTGGAGGTTTCATAACACTCAACACAATCTTCCAGGAAAAAGACGTTCGGACGCAGCTCCAACAGGCGCTTCAAGGCTTTATCCAGATGTTGTGGATTGAACGTGTTGCAGGAATAACCCAGAGAGAGCAAAGTCAGCCCGATAACTTCCCGTGCATCCCCCTCACGCCACAGGCCTACCTTTCCTGCGTAAGCCGGATTCCACAAGTCCGCCCAGCGTCGGACGGGGCTTTGAACCAGGTCCTGGCGTACGAGAATGCCCACCGTGCCCCAGTTGAAGGGGATCGTATAGCGGTTGCCCGGGTCAAAAGCAGGATTACGAAAGTCGAGTGAGATGTTATCAAAATTGGTGAGATTGGCATGGTTCAAAGATGCCAGGAGCTTTTTCTCACGCAAACGCGGGATGTAGCGACTATCCATCACCGCCACATCGTATACCTTCCCGGCCTCAAGGTTGGCCAGCGCCTCTTCGGTGGAATCGTAGGTTTCGTAACGCACCTTGATTCCATATTCAGCGGTAAAGGCGTCCAGCACCTCTTGCGGCACGTCC
>DAOTZR010000143.1:0-4041 GCA_034434315.1 Anaerolineae bacterium | reverse complement strand
TTTCATCTCTACCTCCTGGTTTGGGCCTATAATGTGCTACAAGCCCAATTTTGACGCAACCAGGAGATTCTTGCCACCCATGTCCGAACTCACGTCTGAAGCTCAGCATCCATGCTGTCCGCAAAACCGTATGGGCGCCATATGTGGGATTGCTATTTACTTCAAAACCAAAGCAATCGGCGGTGGCCCAGGCCAGGGCGGCCACACCGGTTGGGGATCATCAAACCAGGTCCGGAACAATTCGCCGTATTCCCCCGTTTCCGCCAGTGCGTACAGGGTCAGATTGACCCAGTCCCGGAAATCTGAATCGCCCGGCGGCAGGGCCAGGGCGATAGGACGCGCCGTCCAGCGCACATCGCTCACCACGTAACCGTTACGGGTATAAGCCACAGCCAGCAAAGGACGCCTGGCGGCAAAAATCGCAGCGATTTCGCCCTGCTGCAATCCGGCCAGGGCGCTTTCCAGATCCGGGTAGGTAACGATAGGCGGCGCCAGGGTCCATTGGGCAGCAATGCTGGCTTCTTCGCTCTCCGCCAGAACCCCCAGGGCCCGATCGCCCAAATCCTCTAAAGCATTTACCGGCGCCGACGTCGGGGAAAGCCAGCTTGCCCCATTGTCGTAATGCGGCAAGGCAAAGTCCAGGGCCAGTTCGGATTCCCGGCTTAGCTCCCATCCCCCAATGGCCAGGTGGACTGTACCTTCCTGGAGCGCGGCACGTGCCGCTTCAGGATCGAGCGGGATAAAAGTCACAGCATCCGCCGTGCCGAACCAGGTCCTGGCCATGGCCTGAACCAGACGCACTTCAAACCCCGAAAGCTGCCCTCGCGATTGCCCGCTGTAAGGCCAGAGGTCCGGGACGTAAGCCACCGTCATGGCCTGAGTTGCCCGCAAAAGGGCCAGGGTGTCGCGCGAACGCCAAGCCGACGGAGCCTGGGCCAGTTCCGGAAGGGGTGTGTGGCCGCTATGAAGCGTCCAGGCAGGCAGGGGAGCATCCGGCAGCCAGCGCGCGTAAAGCGCGCTCAGGGTGCCATCTTGCACCATGGCCTCCAGGGTCAGGGTGACGAGGTCCGCAAAAAAAGGATCATCTTCTTCAAACATCGGGGCCCACCAGGTTTGCGTAACGGGTGCGACAACGCGCGTCCCTGGCAAAGCCCGACGCGCGCGTTCCAGCCGAAAGCGCTGATCGGCGTAGGCTTCGGCCTGTCGGGAGCTCAAAAACGCCAAGGCCTGTTGGAAATGCTCGGCTGGCATGAGCGTAAGGGTAGGCGGATAGTAAGTTGTGAGCAGCTCGCACGTCCCGGTCCAGGTCAGGCAGGTGACCGTGCGTGAGCCTACGTCCCCTGACGTTTCAATCGGCACGTCGGGATAGGTCAAAAGAGCCAGCCCATTGACCGCATAAGGTGGACCAAAATCCACATCGCTCTCAGCCGCACGCGTCCAATCTATCCCGGCAAAAGCCAGATCAATCTGATGCTGCTGAATCAGACGCACGGCTGAATCCGAGCGTATCTGCACGAAATCCACGGCCTGTGGATCCCCCAGCCAGCGCCGGGCCAGTTCACGTGCCAGCTCAATATCCAATCCCACCAAGTCACCTTTTTCGTCAATGAAGGCCCAGGGTTCCAGGTCATACCGGACCCCCACGCTCAGCCTGCCCCGCGCCAGGATCCTCTGGGCGACGTTTCCTTCTGGCACTGCCGGCAACGGCGTAGGTGTCAACATGTGCGGGGCAGGCACGGTCGGATTGCCGACGTCTGCCTCAGGCCAGAACACACAGGCCGACAATCCCAGCAGGCTAACAATTCCCAACAGCCAGAGCCAGCGCATCAGCGATACAACCCGTGCTCGCGGATAAAAGCTTCAACTTTAGGGGGAACCAGGTAACGAATCGGCAGTCCGGCACGGACCCGCCGGCGCAAATCCATCCCCGAAAGCCCCAGGTAAGGCACATCCAGCCAGACCAGGCGCTCCTGTAAAGTCTCATACCTGGCGCGTAAAGCTACCACATCCGCCCGGTCCCCTAAACGAGGCATCACTGCCAGATAAGCCAGGTCCAAAATACCCTGGGGATCGTGCCAGGTCGAAAAGTCCCGTAGCGAATCTTCGCCCATCAAAAAATACCAGGCGTCTACGTCCGGATGCCGCGCACGCAGAATCCGCAACATATCCACCGTATAATGGGGACCAGGACGTTCCAGGTCTACGCGCGAAAGCTCAAATCCAGAGCGATCTTCAATTGCCAGGGATACCAGGGTTGCGCGCACCTCAGCGGAACTGCAGGGGACTTTATGCGGCGGTTGTGCCGCGGGAACAAAAAGCACCCGCTCCAGGCCAAGTTGCACCAGGGCCGTTTCGGCCATGGCCAGATGCCCATAGTGAGGGGGGTCGAATGAGCCACCGAGGATTCCGTAACATTTCATGGACACCACCTCCTCAGGTGAAAATAAATTTGCCTGGTGATATTATAGCCCCTTTATGGCAGGAGCAAAGTAGATTGATGGAATGGGTGTTTCAAGGTGAGTTGCCAACAGTGGCATAGGGACTCCAGACGAAGCGGCACCATCTCCAGGTAATGCCCCCGTCCGGTGTCCTTCATGAGCATTTCAGAGAGCTTTAGGTGACGGTGCAAAAAAAACGAGCCCTTGTCAGTGCGAATCAGCAAAGCATCGCAAGCCTGTGAAAAAATTTTCCACAGTGTTTAAAACCCACTGCTGGGGGACGACTCCGGGCTTTCACCCCATATTCAGATGCATTGACCTTTACAAGAGCTTTTTACCTGTGGATAACTGTACTAATTTTTGTGGAAAACTGTTAAAAACTGTGGATAATTCGGCACAAAACCTGCTCAGCGTTCAAAAAAACAGGATAAGCCCGGAGACGTTTTCCCCGGTTTATCCCCAAGTTATCCCCAGGCCCCATCCGTTCGATCCGTATATCTGGACTCATAAACTGAAAGTTTACCCGCTATATGGGAGCCGTTCAGGTTATCCACAGTTTCCACGCTTCTATGAAGACGACTAATCTATAATTAGAGTCTTGCATCAAATCTATCTATCACCAGAGCCTGAAAACCTGACGCCCTTGGCCTGATAAGAGGACAGTCTGGGTCTGGTCTGAATAACACGGCTTGTCCGCGCGGTGTTTTCACACAAAGAAAGCGGCTAACCGCGCTAATTGTAACTGGATTTTGCGCCACGTTTCTATTGACTTGTCTGACATCTGCCTTATAATAAAAGCGATGGATACAGCTACGATAGAGGTTGTGAAAGCGCATCCCCGGCATCGGGTAGAAGTGGCGTTGAGCGAGCTGATCGCGCAATTGGAGCCCGGCAGTCAATTGCCGCCGGAACCGCAATTAGCGCAACAATTGGGCGCTTCACGGGCCACGCTGCGGGAAGTGATCCGCTCCCTGGTGGAACGCGGGGTTCTGGTAAGGCGCCATGGTGTAGGAACTTTTGTAGCCTCTCGTATTCCTTTCCTCGAATCGGGCCTGGAACTCCTGGAAAGTCTGGACCGACTGGCGCAACGTAATGGATTGAACGCTGAAATGTCCAGGCTGGTGGTCACCGAGCGCATGGTCACGCCTTTTGAACGGCAGGGGCTGGGCCTGACGCCCCAGGATGACACGCGGGTATTGGTGATAGATCGCGTAATTTCTGTAGCGGGGACATCGGTAGCCGATTTGCGCGATATTGTCCCCCTCACGATTTTGTCCAAGGCGGATTTAGGACCGCAATTTCACGGCTCGGTCCTGGACCTGTTTCTCCAACGCGGAGCGCCGCTGCTTTCTTTCTCTCGCACAGATATTGTGGCAGAATCGGCCCGGGCGGATATTGCCCGGCGTCTGCAGGTCCCGCGTGGGACGGCATTGCTCAAACTCACTGCCCAGCTTTACAGCATAGACGAGCGCGTAGTGGATTTTTCCGTGAGCTACTTCGTGCCGGGCTATTTTAAATTCCATGTTATTCGTAAGATTGCCCCGCAATAAGACGGAGCGTTTCAACATGACAATATAAAATATAAAAGGGGAGATTGATGGAC
>DAOTZR010000142.1:0-4254 GCA_034434315.1 Anaerolineae bacterium | reverse complement strand
TCTGGGAGAAGTTCGGCCAGTGTTCCCGGCGGATGATGGCCTTGAAACTGCCCCGATGAGGATTGCTGAAGCCCAGCAGGACCTGCTTGCCGTTGTTGAAGACGTAGCGCAGGGCGCCGGTGACGGTCACCGTGCGCCCGGCCCACTCCCGCGCGGCGGTGTGCGGGATGACGGCCACAGGGCGGGGGTCGGGGGCCGGCGTCGGGGGCTGGACGACGTTCGGCAATGTCGCCCCACCCTGCGCCCCCACCGGATTGCCGGCGGTCAGGGCGATGATAGCCCCGTCGGCGCTGCGGAAGTAGACGTTGTCATTGCTGACCACCCAGGCGGCGTATTCGCTCCAGTACCGGTCGTAGACCGCCCCCTGGTTGTAGTAGATGTAAAAGCCGAAATCGTAGGGACGGGTGTTGGAGAGGCTGCCGGCGCAGTAGTGGGAAGCGCTGAAAGCGCAGGCGCCGGTGTCGTCCTGCGACGTCGCCACGGTGGGCAGGCGCTGGCTGGTGATTTTATCGGTGAAACTGCCGCGTGCATCGGAGCGGTCCAGAATTCGGAGCGCAAAGCCGGCCTCCCAGTGCCCGCCGAAGAGAATGTCGCCGGCCATAGAGACGTTGGGCTGCTCGTCGGTGAGCAGGTAAGGATTCTCAGCGCCGGGCGGCCAGTCAAAGGCGATAAAGCGCACGTCGCCCCCCTGTAGCCCGCTCACCGTCGTGCCGTCCAGCACCATTTCGCCAAAATGGGAGTCCCAGCGGGCGTCGTAGGCGTGGCGGGCGCGGATGATGATGTAGACGACCTCTTTGCCGTTGGGCAGCCGTTTGACCACCGGCTGTGGACCCATCGGCAGGTAGTCCTGGTCGCCGTAGCCGCCGTGGCCCACGTTGGCGATGTACGGCACGCTGCCGTCGTCCAGGTCCAGCACAAAGAGCGCCTGCTCGCCGGGATTCTGGGTCAGCATCTGGCGCATCGCGCTGTTGGTCTGCGGCCAGTCGCGCCAGAGGGTCTGCCAGTCCAGGTGCACCTTGACCAGCACGTAACCGGCGTTGTCGGCGACCACCGGCCAGCCGTAGCGGTACTCGGTGGGGTCCGCAAAGGAACGGCTTTCGTGGATGGGGCGCACGCGCCATTGCCGGGTACCGTCGCCGTTGAGGATGGCGTGGACGTAGAGGTCCGGCTCGGTGGCGACGATCACCAGGTCGCGCGAGGGAGAGTAGGCGGGCGGCACGGCGACGGTCGCCCCGGCGTTGTAGATCCAGATCGGCGCCAGCGTCTGTTTGTTCACCGCATAGACCGAGTTGCCCATGGAGAAGAGCACCCGGTCGGGGAGGACGGCCGGCGGCAGGGGCAGGTTGCTGACCTGGCCGGTGGCGAACTGGCCCAGCACCGCACCGTCGGAGGCACGCAGTTTGTAGAGGGTGCCGTTGGCCGAAACGGCAAAGATCGCCCTCGTGTCGGCGTCGTAGGCGACGGTGGAGTTGACCGCGCCGATGCCGCTCCGTTGCCAGAGTTGCTGGCCGGTCGCCTCGCTGAGGGCAAAGACGCCGTCGCTCCCCGCGGCGATGTAGACCCGCCCGCCGCCGGTGACCGGCTGGACGTTGCGCGGGAGCGAGCCAGAGGTGGTCACCTTGCTGACCCCGCCGGCGGCGTCCACCCCGTTCCAGATCCAGCGCAACCGCCAGGGAGGGGAAACGACCTGGGCGGTGTAGCCGGTGTGCCGGGCATCGTGGGCGTGCTGGGTCCACTCCTGGGACGCGCCCGCCGAAGGGTGATTGCGCATCACCAGGGGCAGGTAGAGGGGTGGCGGCGTGGGCGTAGACTGCTGGGCATTCAGATCAAAGGGATGAACGGCGATGGCTGCGCCCAGTCTCAGCAGAGCAAAAATCGTCAGAAGGGCAAACATTCTGGGTTTCATCGTCTCGTTTCCTCACAAACAAAATCCGCAGCCGGATGAGTCCCGGCATTCATCGCGCCAATCGGGTTTCCAGGAGTGTGCTCATTTTTATGGAAACCTTTTGACCACGGCATCATAAATCGGTCCGTTGTTCGGCCCGCCCACGCGGCGCTCGCCGTGACTGGGGCCGCCGGGCGCGCCGGAGGCGTCAAGCACCGTAGTGCCGCCCCCTTCGTCAAAGTGATACAGCCCCACCGTGTTGCCATCAGGCGTGAAGGGCGCGCTGGGCGGCGTAAAGTTGCCCGTATAGCGCACGATGTTGGAGATGCGCACTTCGTCCACCCAGCCGCTGAACGAAGGATAGGCGTTCGGGTCATAGTCGTGTTTTTCCGCGCCGATGACCAGGAACGGCTCGTTGACCCAGCCGTTGGTGATGGGGCGACCGACGCGATAGGAGATGTCACCCGTTGGGCCGTTGACCTGACGGTCCAGGCTGCCATTGACAAAGATGCGCATCTCGCCGTTCGTGCGGCGCGTCACGGCGATGTGATGCCAGGTGTCGGTGGACAGCGCCGTGTTGCCGCAGATGGTATAGCCGCTGCTGCCGTTGTGCACACCGAAGGCGATGCGACTGCCGTAGAGCGAGATGCCCAAGTCGCCATAGTCCGGCGTGCCAAAGATGTCGCGGTCAAAGATGATGTTGCCGTTGATCCAGGTATCCTCGCCCTCGGTGCAGGGGCTGCTGGCGTTTTCGCCTGGCACGATACGCAGCCAGAACTCTATGGTGAAGTCGGTCGCGCCGATGTTGACCGGCAGCGAGATGCCCAGCGTGTTGCTCATCGGGATTTTCACGCGGTCAATGTCGCCTGTGCCGGTGCCGTAGAAGTGCAGGGAGTATGTCGTGGCGCCGGGCGTGCTGGTCGGCATCGGGGATGGTGTGGGGGTGTTGATCGGCGTCGGCGTAGCCTGGCCCTGGCCGTTCATCACCAGGGGCAGGTAGGCGCGCGGGGTCAGGGATTGAGCCGGCTGGAGCGCATTCAAAGGGCGGAACGAAAATGCCACCGATGTTAACACCAGACCCATCAGGGTAACTGTCCAGCCGAGCATTGCTGGTAATGGGAACGCCGGTTTTCTTTCCATTGGCACCTTTCTTCCAGACTATGTGAACTTGCCGATGGCCCGATCCGTAGCCGGGGGTTATCAATGCCAGAAACGCTATAGCCAATCATACCCCAGCGTCTGGCTCTCGTCAATGGGAAACCCGCCATTTTTCCGCCGGCCAGCCGTTGGGTGGCCGAATGTCTGGGACTCCGATCTATTATTCAGACTCATCCAAAGCACCAAGACTTACCGGCATTGGTACAGGGCAGGTAACAGATTTGCAGGCGCACCCGGCCGCCCTGGAAAGACCGAGGGGCCTGGCCGGCCGAACTCTGGCACCACGGTGCAGACGCTAGTCAACCATTGGGCAATCTCGCGCTTGTTGAGACCGTCGCCGAACAGCACATAACGCAGGCGACCTTCGGCTACCATTTCCGCCAGTCCTGCGGCGTCAATGACCGGGTCCTGACCGCCAAAGCCGCCGATGTACAGCACCGGACGCCCGGTCGCCAGTACCAGCGGCGCGCCGAGATGGGCGTTGGGGACGGCCACCAGGTATTCCACGTCCTGCGTGTGGGCCTGCAGAAAGGCTACCAGCGCCGGGTCGGCCTGGTTCGGTCCGGTGGGCGCAGCGGCAGAACGCGGAGGCGCCTGAAGCGCGGCCCTCGGCGCAAAGGCGGTCGGCAGGTTGACGTCTGGCGCACGCTCCAGGGCCGTCAGCACCGTCCACATCAGCGGAATCGTCACCAGGGCGATCAGCACCACCGGGTACGCCGCCGGACGCAGCAAGCGAATCAGCGGCAGTCCCGCGCCGACCACCAGCAGGGCCACCGGCAGGTAAAGCCAGGGGGATTGAAAGCCATACTGCCGGGTGGTAAAGACTTGAAAGCCGACGGTCAGCGCGGCCGCTGCCAGCAGCCCCAGGTTCACCCACGGACGAGCGACCTGTCGGCGCCAAAAGAGCGCCATCCCTGCACCGACGGTCGCTCCCAGCGGCGGGGCCAGCATGATGGTGTAATAGGCGTGAAAGATGCCCTCCACCGCACTGAAAAAGACCAGGCAGGTGAGCAGCCAGCCGCCCCACAAAACAAGCGCCTGGTGTTCAGGCTCCAGCGGTAGACGGGGCCGCGCGGCGAACACCAGCATAGCCACTCCCACCAGCGCAAATGGCAGCAACCACGACATCTGTTTGGAAAGAGGCGCCACGAAAAAGCGCATCACACCGGGCAATCCGGTCTCCTGGCTAAAGGGGACGCCGCCAGGATTAG
>DAOTZR010000141.1:0-14039 GCA_034434315.1 Anaerolineae bacterium | reverse complement strand
ATGCCAGCCGGCCCTTCGATCGCGACCGCGATGGCTTTGTGTTCGCTGAGGGAGCGGGCATCTTGGTGCTGGAGAACCTGGAGCATGCCCAGGCCCGTGGCGCGCGGATTTACGCGGAAGTGCTCGGACACGCCAGCTCGCTTGACGCCTATCACATCGCCCAACCCGATCCGGAAGGACGCGGTGCGCAACGCGCCATGCGCTGGGCCTTGCAGGATGCCGGCCTCAGCCCGGAGGCCGTGGATTACATCAACACGCATGGGACAGCCACGCCGCTGGGCGACCCCATCGAAACCTTTGCTGTGAAAAGCGTCTTTGGGGATCATGCTTACAAGCTAGCCCTCAGCTCCACCAAATCCATGATGGGGCACACCATGGGCGCGGCTGGCGCCATCGAGACCATCATCACGGTCATGACCCTGGTGGAGGGCATCATCACCCCCACCATCAACCTGGACAATCCCGATCCGCAGTGCGACCTGGATTACACGCCGAACGTTGCCCGAAAAGCGGATGTGCGGATTGCCATGAAAAATGCCTTCGGCCTGGGCGGCCAGAATTCCAGCCTGATTCTGCGGCGGTGGGAAGGCTGATATGCGTGTCTATCGTAACACCCGCTACATCGAACGGCGCTCCAAAGTGGGGCTGTGGGCCTCTCTTGCCGGGCTGGTCCTCACCCTTGCAGCTCTCGTCATGACCTGGGCCGTGCCGCAATACATCCAGGCCACTCTGGCCGTAATCTGGACGGGCTTTCTGCTTTCGGTGTTAGGGACGCATTACAGTGAAGTCTACGCCGGCAATGCGGCTCCCCATACCCGCCTGGCGGAGGCTTTCAAGGGGTTGGACGATCGCTATGCTTTGTTGCTGCACGAACTTCCCGTGCCCTACGTCCTGGTCGAGCCGCGCGGCTTGCTGGTCATCACCGCCAAAACGGTAGGAGGCAAGGTGACCTACGCCGATGGCCGGTGGCGGCACGAGGAGCGCGGCAAGTTCTTCAAGCGCCTGAGTGGGCAGGAAGGCCTGGGCCGTCCGGACCTGGACAATACGGTGGATGTCGAGCGGCTGAGAAGCTGGCTCAAGAAGCAGGGCCTGGGGGACTACGACATCCCGGTGCGGGGCGTCATCATCTTCACCCATCCGGACGTGCAACTCGAAGCCGAAACCAGCCCGGTCCCGGCGTTACGTCCATCCAAAGTGAAAGACTGGCTGCGCGCCCAACGCGGCGGCACGCTCCCTACCGAAGTGCACACCCGGCTGGAAGAAACTCTGGGGCTTTAGTCCTTGGGCGGATTAGAAAACTCCCATGGCTCTGGCCGTGGGAGTTTTTTTGCACCCCCGGTGGGATTCGAACCCACAACCTTGGGCTTAGAAGGCCCCTGCGCTATCCGGTTGCGCCACGGGGGCAGGGTGGTTTAGCGGTAAACAGGACGCAGACCTTTGTACTTGCTGCCCTGTTGACTGATGACGCTCAGCACCTGTTCCGCGGGCTGGCCGACCAGCGCCGAGATTTCGCGCGCCGAAAGGGGCTGGTTCCCGTTGCTCAAAAACACTCGGAAGATCATCTCCAGCAAGGTCCCGCCCTGGGTCACGTAGCCGGGCTGCTGGCTGCAATGTTTGGTGATGACATAGTGAGCACCATCGACCCGCCGTACTTCACCGGTTTCCCAATCAACCCAATCTACCATGCTGATGCCTTGCTGCTGATACAAAGCCTGGTGTTCGGGGCACATATGCTTGAGCAGTTCAATGCGCAAATCATATTTCCCACTTTCCCACCAGGTATAGTCAATGTGAAAAGGCGTATCCAGCGTGGGTTTGATAAGGCCTGAAACGGCTGATACAGGCGGTAAGGTTGCCATACTTACTCCTTTAATGCCCAGTAATGATCGCCCAACATGGTATAGCGGTGCGGCCTGGCAGCGAGTAAGGCCACCAGCGGTCCGGGCGCAATGCGCTGAACAAGATTGACCGCGCTGTAGAGGGTTGCCGCGTGCGTCATCCGCTGGGGACTGAGGGCGGCGAGCTGCGCGAAAATATCATCCACCAGGGTCTCCAGTGCTGTGCGCTTGTGCGCTTCGGCCACGCGCCGCACTGCGGCCGGATCGCTGACGTAAATCGCCATCAGAGGATCGGTTTCGCAGGTGACCGGCGCACGGGTCTCACGGAAGACGATCCGGTCGCCTTCGACCTGAGCCGCGCGGAGCCAGTCGCCGCGGCGCCCGCGGACAGGCCGACCTTTAATGTGAATCACCCCCTCCTTCGGCCCGCGGGCCAGATCCAGATAAGCCCCAATGCCGAACTGGTAGCGTGCGTAAAATTCGCTCAGCCCCGACACATAGCGTCCGCTGCGCACGACCCAGCCTTTGAACTCCTCTCCCGAATGCTCATCGCGGAAGGTGAAAAGAATGCGGTCCGTCAGGCGCGCCGTGGGGAACAAGTGGGCCAGACGCGGCGTCAGGGGCAGTGTGCCGCTGAGCCAGTGTGGGGCCGTGAGCACCAGGGTAATCGGCTCCTGCAGGACCCCATCAAAGGAAACTTCGGACCATTCGTCATCGAGTTGCTTTTCTAAAGCCAGCACCGCAGGATCCAGTAGCGCGCGGTTGTAGGGGACAGGGATATAGCGCAGGGCGGGGGGAATCTCCTGGACCGAAGGGGGCTCCATCCGACGCAGGACCCAGAGGGCCTGCCCGGTAGGACCGACCTCGTCAAAGCGCTCGTCGCGCTCCAGGGCATACTCCAGCGAAAAGATTTGCAGGGCGCGCGTTACTTCCTGGGGTAGCTCCAGCTCCTCCAGGAAAGCCTCGGTGGGGAGTGCTTCACCGCCGGCCATATCCAGAATGGCTTCCGCGATATTCAGGTGCGCCGGGTTGATTTCGAGCAGCAGGTCGCGCAAAAACCACTGATCGGCAACTGCGACAAATTGTCGGCTGGTTGAGAGTGCCTGGTGTAGCTGGGCTTTGATGTACTCGCCATACGTGGCGTAGATCTCTTCTGGCGAGATATTCAGGTTTTCGTCGTAGACCACGTGATTCAGGGGATGATCCAGAGATAACCCGGCCGCGAACTCGCGTGTTTCGCCCTTTTCGAACCGGACCTGAATTACCTCAAATGGCGGATATTCAGGATTAACTCCTGGCCGTACAGCCGTAACCACGCCAGTCGTATGGCTCAAGTGGGTGAAGAGCACCTTTTCGCCGACCTGATAGGATTCAACCGGGTGATACAGTCGGCATTCAGCCTGGGCGTGGCGCGCCAGTTCGCTTATTTGATGATGCCGATAGTTAATCAGCTCACGAGCCAGTTCCCCCAGCGTGCGGGGAACTTCATACTCAACCAGATAGTTCGCCAGGTACTCCAGATCTCCTGGTGTGACCTGAAAATTTTGCCAGACGCTTGTTTCTGTCACGGTTGCACTCCACCTTAATTGAAAACCCCTTGCAGGGCCTGTAATGTTAAGTTTGAACCTTGAACAAGGAAAATTATACCAGTTTTGAAGGAGTTTGACAAATTTTGACACAGTGGGAGGGCAACGCCTGAACAGCCGGGAGTGGAGCAAGAAGGAGGCGAAGTGTGAAACGTGCGGCTAAGGAGGTTCACTCCGGGGGGGGCCGGACGAGTGACCCATGGATCTTGTGCTGGTTGGGCTGGCGATAGAGTCTGTTCCATATGCCAGCGGGTTGTAGCATTCGGGTCTGGTCCAAACAGAGCCGTTAAATGATGCAGGCTAACGCCCTGCGCTTCACCGCGTCGCGAAGCGCAGCGGAGCAAACAAACTAGCTGTATGCGGGAGTTGAGGGCTTATCTCATCGCCCATCCAGACGCTTTACTGCGGCAAGTACTGAAATAGCAGCGGCAGTAAGATGAACGCATACGCATCGTTCAACAGGTGCATCAGCATACAGGCCGGCAGATTCCTACGCCGGACATACAACACAGTCACAATCAGCGACCAGACCCCAATTTGGATGGTCCCGCCAGGCCCCCAGAAAGGAATGTGTAACAGAACGAAAGCAGTATAGGCGATCCCGGCACCCCATCCGATCCGGCCGGTGATTTCCGTGAGGCGTTCAATCGGGTAGCCACGAAAAAGGATCTCCTCGGTGATCCCCGCCGTGATGACAATGACTATTCGCAAAGCAATTGGAGTCTGGGCTAACTGTTCAATGCCTGCCGAGGTCGTCCCCAGGCCCAGGGCATTGACCAGGGGTAAGGTGAAAATAAACGAGAGGGCCCCAATAACAAAGCCCGCTAAGCCTCCCAGCACATCGCGCCCCGTCATTCTCTTGATCCCAATCGAGACCAGCGTTCGGCGTTCCCAAAGAAAGACAATACCAAGCAAGATCAGCGTCACCGCCCATTCTTCGGCTATAGTCAAGATAACACGAGAAGAATCCCACAAGCCTTCAGAACGTCCACCGAACAACAGGGTTAGAACAAAAGGCAGTCCTAGCGCTACAAAAAGCCCTACAAGGGTTGGGAGTGATGGTCGTTTTATGTGCATAGCCTCCTCCAGATCAGTAATGGTTGGTACCTGCCTCGACTTTTTAGATTGGTCGTGCGTTGTTTACCTCACCCGTCCCTACCCCGGCCCTCCCCTTTCCTCTCCGCAGCGAAGAGGAAAGGGGAGGGGGAGGGAGGGGTTGGGAAAGGTCACAAGCTCGAATCTAACATTGTCAATTTACTATCAAACTCCAAATGGTCAAACGATCACCTGCTGAAATGGATTGATTGATGGGAAAATCGCCGGCTTTGCCCCCGGCATTGGCGATGGTCAGCAGGAAAAAGGCGTTGCCCGAAGCGCGGTCCAGAGCGGTCAGTCCGTATGTGTTTGCCGAGCCGCGGCTGAATCCGTGCAGCAAAACGGTCTGGGGGCGGACGTGATTCGCTTGCAATATCCTGGCGATCAGCGGGTACATCGCCTGAGGCAGGTAGTAATCGTTGATGGCTTCGCCGTCGCCAAACCACCATTGCAAGGCCAGGATGCCGTAGCCGCGTTCTGTCGCGTAGGGATACCAGAGGAAAAATTCATCCAACGCCCAACTGGCGTGCCCATGAAGGGTAACGATGATCGGCGGCGGGTTGGCCGGGTCGCTGCCTGCCGGCAGCCACCACACATAGAAACTTTTGCCGTCGGCGGTAAGCAGGATTTGCGCGCCCTGTTCAACGGCATATTGATAGCGCTGCGGGTTGGCGGTTTGCGCCTGCCGGAGCAAAGGCAAAGATTCCGGCGAGGCGGCTTCGGTTACGGTTGGCGCAGGCGTTGCGGTTGCGTCTATCGGTGTAGATGAGGGGACCGGCAGCATCTCCGGCTGCGGGCTGGGTACAGTCGCCGTTGGGGCACAGGCGGAAAACAGCAAGCTAAAACATGTCAGGGTGAGATAGGGGCGATTCATGGGTTTCTTCCTGCTTCGTCGCTAATGTCCCAGCAGCCTTAAGAGGGTCGCGGCGAGCAGCAGGACCAGGCCTGTGCCGCCGCAAATCATTCCGCCGACGGCCAGTTGACCGGGCTGGTGCTCCAGGTACTCAATGTAAGCGTCGGGCGAACCGGCGTAGAGCGTGTGGGCGGTAATGAGACTGTGTCCTTCCCCGACCCCCTCAACGGTGAGGGCCTGGCCGGGCAGATAGCCCACGTAACGGCGGCTCATGTCACCCTGTTCCTCCTCAAAAACGTGCGCATTGGCAAAGGTGACATCTTCGGGCACTTGCAGCGTCACGGATAGATTCCCTTCCAGCAGAAAATCCACCCTTTTCTGCGGCGGTGTCTCCAGCGTTCAGGAGGAAGCAACGGGTGTTGTTGTGTCATCGTCGGTGGTGGACGGAGTGGCAACTTCAGCTTTGTAGAGCGCCAGTCCGTGAGGGGCGTTCTGACCTGCGGCCTCTTTGCTCAGGTGCCCGCTGAAAAGTGCCCGGCTGCCCGGCGGTAAGGTTTCCAACCCCGCCGGCAATGGGACGGGGAAGGCGTTTGGCTGCCTGGGCGTGCTGCTAGGCCATCGGCGTTGCTATGGTTGCCATGAGGCCGGAGAGACAGGCGAAGAAGGCGAAAACGAACACTACGATGGATAATCCCGATCGGCGGTGAGAGAAAAAGCGCTTGAAAAGTAACATAGCACTCCTTTTTCTTTCCAATGTGGTGCAGGACAGGTCTCCGACTTGTCCTACATATGCAAGTTGAACAATTCGGCGATGTATTGCGACATCAATTTAGGTAGCAGGCGCTCCTGTTCTTCCGTCAGCATGGCGGGCGGATTGGCGGGGTCGTAGGTCTGGTTGGGCGGCAGGTCGTTCAGCCGCACCCAGAGGACGCCGCCACTCACGGCGTTGTTGACCATCAGAATCGCGTGGGTGCTGTCCGGCTGGACATGATCTTGTTCAGACTGGATACGCTGATACGGCACGCGGATTTGCCCGACGAAGGTGCTGGCTTCGCGCTGCGCCCAAAACGCTTCGTCGCTGCAGGAAGCCACCTGCTGGAGATGTCCCATCCCGGTGCTATCGCAGCCGCCGGTATCGTTGCGGTTGGCGGGGCCTTCCCAGTCCAGCAGGAACGCCACTGGCAGGTCGGGATGACGCGCCAGCGCGCCCGCGCCCATCGTAATCCCGTAGGAGTAGGTCACCAGCCCGATGCGGGAGGCATCTACGCCGGGCAGCGTAGCGGTGAAGCGGATGACCTCCGCCAGCCCGTCCTGGTGGATGAAGCCGTTGTAATCTTCCCGCCCGCCGCTCTGTCCGCGCCCGTCGGGGTCGAAGACCACCACCACATACCCCGCTTGCGCGAAGGCCTGCGCCTCGCCGCGCGGCTTGCGGAATGAACGGCTATCTCCGGAGCCACCCGGCACCAGCACCAGCGCCGGGAGGGGGGCATTACCCGATTGCGGCGGCCTGGTGACATACACCGTCAAAGCCGCGCCGCTGGTGGTGTTGATCACGGTGTATGGCTCGCCTTCCCCCACAGAAGTGGGGTCGGGAGTGGGGGCACAATCCGCCGGACAGTTCTGGGTGTTTTCCGGTCCCTGGCACCCACCATCGTCACAAGGCCTGCCGCCCTGTGACAGGGCGGGCGTGGGAGTGGCAACCCGGGTCGGCCGCGCTGCGGTTCTGGGGGCTTCGCCGGGGTGGACGGCCTCCCAGGCGATGTACGCATCCGCCATCTGCGAGAAGGTGGCCCACTGCACCTGACCGGACGCGACAAGCGGGTCCACCACTTCGGCCAGGAACTTGTCAATGACGGCGAAAGGAGCGTTGCGGTCGCCGCGAAATTCGCCCGGGTGCACCGTGAAGTGGAAGACGTTCACCTGGCCCGGCTGCGCGGCCTCCAGCGAGGCGTCCAGTTGCGAGGCGAGATACTCGAAGTAGGCCTGGTCCCCGCCCGCCTCCTGTGAGCGCCGCATCGAAGCGAAGTTCGACTGGTCGTATTGCCCTTCGGGCAGGAAGATGATGGCGCCATTGGGATCGTGCTGCGCGAAGAGGCTAAAGTCTGTGCCGTCGGTGCCGCCTGCGGGCCGCCAGGGGTTCACGCCCACCAGCGACAGGTCGGTGCTTTGCGTTTGCGGGCTTTCCCAGTCACTGTTCACGTCCAGCCCGGCGCAAGCGGCGGCTTCAAACAACAGATTGCCACCGCTCCAGTAGCGGATGTCGGTCACGCCCGAAGCCTGGGTGATGTAGCCGATCTCCTCCTTCATCGCCTCACACCACTCCGGCACCATTCGGGCAGACGAATCCCTGCCCAGGTGCGCGTCCTCGTGAAAGTGCAGGGCCATTTCATGCCCGCGCGCGGTCAGGTCTTTCAGGATGGTGTTGCCCGATTCAATGACCCTGACGGTGAACGGACTTTGCGCCTGGATCGTCATGCGTCCGCCGTACGCTTCGACGATATTGGCCACCGCGAGGATGTCCTCTACGTGGCGCTGGAAGAGCTGCGGGTTGTGATAATCGCCCTGACCGCTGCGGTAGCCCTGGGCAGTTTCACCCAGCGGTTCAGTGTGCACCGATGGTAAACAGCAGCACGACGGGAGCGGTCTCAAGCGTTGGTGTAACTTTATCCTGAACATCGGGCGCGGTGACTGTTGCCGTGGGGGGAACTTCTACCAAGGGGGTTGGCGTGCTGGTCAGCGAGCAGGCCGTCCCCATCCAGGTCAGGAGAACGCATAGATGCAATCCTCGTTTCATCGTTCCTTTCTCTCCTTGCCCTGATAATTACCTCCTGTAGCTTTAAGAGTAACCTGGTTGTCAATCCGCCCAATACCACAGGGGTGATGACTTCTTCGCTCTGGATTACCTATCCAGGACAGGCGATGGCTCCTGATTGGTAAGCTGCCTGCTTGGGAGAAACTGTGCGCCGTCAATGCCGACAGTTCAACAGAGATTTGAGCTTTTCGCGGTTTCTGGCAGGCACGTGTTGGGCAATTTTTTACCTGCCAGGACCTTCTCATTTACTTTAGCGACTTGCGGGTAAAGGCCAGTAAAGCCAGGACAATACTTAAACCCGCAATAACAATTTTTTCGGAATATTGGCGCAATGTTTCTGGATTATCTCGTAGCCAGAGCGTAGAAAGTAACCCTAAAGCGGCAGCAAAAACCGCTAATGATTTTTTGACGGAAGTGTTGCCGACATCAACCACTCTAGAGGCACTCAAATATACTGACAGCATAACCAGGATTCCAACAAGTAGTGAAGATACTTCGATGTTCATGAGAATCAGCACTATCTTTTGATGATTCGAAAAACCGTAACGGCTCGGCCCAACGGAGAGGCGTAAGGCTGGGGGAGGGGC
The DNA here is from genome assembly GCA_034434315.1 of Anaerolineae bacterium. Classification (GTDB taxonomy): domain Bacteria; phylum Chloroflexota; class Anaerolineae; order B4-G1; family SLSP01; genus DAOTZR01. Next base: position 5,268 of record DAOTZR010000141.1, on the reverse strand, counting down.
AGATAAAAGGACTCACCCTCCAGGGTCATCTTTAAAGCTTTCTGACTCCGTAAGCTTTTACGTCCATGTACTCCCTCTATCGGAGGGCAAATCCACGAACCACCTTGTATAAACCACTATAACACACATTCGACCCAGGTCAACGCCAGCTTGACGCCAGCACTGGTTGTGCCATACTCCCATAGCATCAGATCGCACCGTTTGGAGGAAGAGATGTTCCTTGAACGTATTGTCTCTGAAGGTTTGGCCCACTATTCCTATTTCCTGGCTGATGGCTGGGATGCGGTGGTCATTGATCCGCGCCGCGATGTGGAAATCTATCTGGAGCTGGCGCAACGTGCCGGTGTCCGGATCCGCGCCGTCCTGGAAACCCATCGTCACGAGGATTTCGTTCTGGGTTCGCTCGAACTGGCTGGGCGTACCGGCGCACCGATCGGCCATGCCGATGCCCAGTTGCCCTATGCCTATGGCGAGCCGGTGCAGGATGGGCAAACCTGGACGCTGGGCAGCCTCACCCTGCGCGCTATCAGCACACCGGGGCATACGCCCGGCAGCATGAGCTATCTCCTGGAAACAGCCGGCGGACAGGCCTGGATGGTTTTCACGGGGGATACGCTTTTTTCCGATGAGGTAGGGCGCGTGGATTTTTTCGGACCGGAGATGATGACCCCCCTGGCGGAACAGCTCTACACCAGTCTGACCGAAAAACTGCTTCCTCTGGGATCCGGAGTTCTGGTCTGGCCGGCCCACAGCGCCGGTTCGTTATGCGGTGGGGCCATTACAGATCGGCCCTGGACCACGCTGGGCCTGGAGCGTCGTTTAAATCCGCGTTTGCAGTATCGCTCACGCGCGGATTTTGTGGCCGCCGTCGCCCGCACTCAACCTCGGCCGCCCTATCTTGAGCGCGTCGAGCTCTGGAATGTGCAGGGCGCTCCGCGCCTGAGCCGTCTCCCCGCTCCGCGCCTGCTCACGCCCGCCGAATTTGCCGATGCTATGCCAGGAGCGCAGATTGTGGACACGCGCGACGGCCTGGCCTTTGCTGCGGCACACGTCCCCGGTGCCCTGGCTCTGGATAACGACCACCTGCCTGCGCTGGCCGGCTGGTTCCTCGATGTCGAACGCCCGATTCTACTCGTCACGGATGACGATCCCGGCCTGACCACCACGCTGTTGCGGCGCCTGGGCTTCGATGACGTGATCGGCTACATGCAGGGCCTGGACGAGTGGATCTGGGCCGGGCGGCCCACCCAACCTGTGGGCCTGGTGCGCGCGGATGCGTTACGCCGCGAGCTGGCCGCGTCCCAGGTGTCGGTGGTAGTGGATGTGCGCACACCCGATGAGGTGGCACAGGGGACCATCCCCGGCGCTTTAGCTGTACCCCTGATACATTTGCCCCAGCGCCTGGCCGACGTTCCGCGCGGTCCCGTCACGTTGTATTGCGGCGGGGGACCGCGCTCGCTGCTGGCGGCCAGCTACCTGCAACGCGCCGGCTGGCCCGACGTGCGCATCCTCCTGGGCGGGATGGCCGCCTGGCATGGGCTGGAAGCTTAAGGCGCGGAGAGTTGTATGAGGGTCAGGCGCACGCCGTGAAACGCCTGTTCGTCCAGAACCGTGCCCTGGAGCAGCAGCCAGGTCCGGACCAGACCGCGTTCATCCCAAAGCTCCGGCTCGCTCTCGATGAACCAGATGCGCCGACCCCGTAAACCCAGCCGGCTGAGTTCCAGGTCCACGTAACTCATGTCGTAGGCGTAGCTGCCATCGGGCGCGCGGTAATTGGTGTAGGGGGCTTCCAGGTGCGGCGGGAAGTCGGCGCCCCAGTAGTAGCGCACGACGTGATGATTGTAGGGAATCTGGAAAAGGAGCCTGTCTTCCGTGGCGTAATGCTCGCGGAGGTAGCTGGTGGCTTCGCGAAACTGCGGCTTAATCGGGGTGTTGGTTTGGGTGATGAGGGCCGCAGCATCCGTGACGAGCATCAGGAGCAGGAGGACCCGCGCCAGCCGGGGCCGATGGGCGCTCAGCGCCTCCAGCCCGATGGCCACCAGACCGTAAAAGCCCGGCATGCACCAGATCAGGTAGCGATCGGTGAAGATGGGCCCACGCAGCGAGGTGAGGGCCAGGAGCAGCCACGGCAGCGCCACCCATCCCAGCAGGCTGGCCGCCAGGCGCCGATCTTTTTGCACCCAGAGCGCTACCAGGCCCAGCATCCCCAATCCACTAAACCCCAAAACCGCCGGCAAGGCCAGAGGATTGCTGATACCGCTGCCCCAGGCTGTGAGCAGGATGCTGGCCATGGCCCAGGCTGAGAGGGCGGGATAGCCGGTTTGACGGGGCATGAGGGCATAGGGGAGCTGCCAGGCGGCCAGGGGCAGATAGGGCAGCGTGAGGCCGGCCAGGACGAGCAGGGCGCCAGGCCGCGCCCGCCGATTGGACCAGCCGCGCCAGACGAACCAACCCACTTCGACCGGCACCATCAGCGCCGCCAGGATGTGGCTGTAAAAGGCCAGGCTGGTGGCGCCAAGCACCAGCAGCCACCAGGTCCAGCGCGGCTGGCTGCAGGCACGTTCCAGGCTGTAAAGCGCCAGCAGGATGAGGAAGGGAACCCAGGTGTACATGCGCACTTCTTGCGCGTACCAGATGGCGTAAGGGGAGAGGGCCAGCAGCAGGGCCGCGCGCCGGGCCGTCGCCGGGCCGCGGAGTCGCCGCATCAGGGCGTAGAGCAGCGCCACGCTGAGCACGCCCCACAAGACGGAGCCGAAGCGTAGACTGAAGGCCGCCTGGCTACCGCTGAGCGCAATCCACCCCCGTAGAAGGAGAAAGTACAGCGGGCCATTCTGCCCGGAAAGCGAAAACTGCGCCAGATAGTCCGCCAGGGACATGGTGGCAAAACGCAGGGAATCCACCTCATCGCGCCAGAGGCTTTGGGCATTCAGGCCCCAGATGCGCAGGGTGAATCCGAGCCAGAGCAGGCCGGGGAGCCAGAAACGGCGGAGATTGACAAGACGCTTCATCATGATAGAGTTGGAGCGGCCGGAAGGCGTCTAAGGTCGGACCAGGCCCAGGGGACCTGGTTTCGATTGGACCAATAAGATGAGGCAGGAAGTAGAGCCATGGGTTTTCCAAAAGAGTTGGTGATTACGCTGGTGACCGGACTGGTTTTGCTGTTCGGACTGGGTACATTGCCCATTTTGCCTGGACTGGTGATCATGTGGATCGCTCTGGGTGTATACGGCCTGGTGCTCGGTTTTGGTCCGGTAGGCGTTTGGATTTTCGCGTTAGAGACGGTTTTGATGTTGATCGGTGTTTTCATAGACAATATCATCATCGGCGCCAAAGCCAAAGCCGACGGGGCGACCTGGACCTCACTGGGAGCCGCCGGACTTGCCGCCCTGATAGGGACAGTAGTGATTCCTGTCCCTATCCTGGGCGGTCTGGCGGCGGCTTTTGCCGTTCTCTTTCTGGCTGAATATCTGCGCTGGCGGGATGTCAATCAGGCCTGGCAGACCACACGCGGGTTGTTGATTGGGTGGGGCTGGGCCTTCGCCGCGCGTTTTGCGATCGGTCTGGTGATGATCGGCCTGTGGCTGATCTGGGCCTGGACGGGGCTCCGGGTTGAGGATGCCTCAGCCCTATTTTTTGCCGCCCAGCAGGCCACCGAGCAGGTTACCGGCCTGTTGGATGGTGCCGGGGTCCTTGAGCGCGGCCTCGACCTGTTGGGCGATGGGGCCGGGTAGGCGCTCCTTGATGAAACCCAGCACGGTTTCAACCGCAACTTTGGCGGTCTCTTCGGGAATCTTAGCTTTTTGTGCCACCAGTTTCACCAGTTCTTCCATGGTTGCCTCCTTGAACCTGTGATGTGGATAGCGTTTATTGTAGTCACTTGTGTGCGGAGTCAAGTCGGCTGCGCGGTATAATCTTCCCTTGGGTTTCGTGGAAAGCCTGGGACTCTGTGTAAAAAGCGGGCCGGTTGCGCGGGTTGGGATGCAAGACCGGCGTTCTGGTGTGAGGAGTCTCTTTTTGCGGGGTAAATCGGGAGAAGGAAACAAATCATGGCGCATAAAAAATGGTTTCTTTATGGTCTGGATCTAAGCGCTGCTGTGACGGTGCTGGGGCTGTTGGTGTTGGTTTTGGTGGTGCACGTGACACGCCCGCCCCTGGCTTACAATGCGCAGGTGGCAGCGATGGAGAACACGGTCCAGGGCCAGGTGCTGAGGGTGCTCGATGAACAGACCACGACGGAGGAAACGGGTCTGGTGCAGATCATGCAGCGTCTGGAGGTGCGCATCCTTACGCGCGGACCTTATGCCGGCCAGGTGCTGGAGGTGACGTATAACGGCATGGGGCCGACGTTGCGGGACGTGCAATTCCGTCCCGGTGCGCGGATGATGTTGATGACGCGCTCGCTTCCGGATGGTCAGGTGCGTTTTGAGGTGGCCGGGCCGGTGCGTCTGACGGCGCTGGCCGGTATCACGCTCGCGTTTGTGGCGCTCACGCTGGTGATCGGGCGCTGGCGTGGGCTGGGAGCTTTGGCCGGCCTGGCCCTGAGTGGGGTGCTGATCGGCGGCTTTGTGTTGCCCCAAATCCTGGCCCATCGCGATCCGGTGCTGGTAACGCTGCTGGGGATGGCTTTTCTCCTGGCCGTTACCCTGTATCTCATCCAGGGCTGGGACCTGGTGGCCCATACGGCCCTCTTCGGGATGCTGGTCAGTCTGGCCTTGACGGGGCTGCTTTCCTGGGGCTGGACCCTGGCGACGGGCCTGACGGGGTTTGGTTCTGAAGAGACGCTTTACCTGCAGTCCATGGGGCTGGGGGTACCGATGCGCGGGCTGCTCCTGGCGGGCATGGTGATCGGCGTCGCCGGGGTGTTGGATGATGTCGTGCTGGCCCAGGCTACGGCGGTGCACGAGCTGGCCGATGCCAGCCCGGATTTGTCGTGGCGGGAGTTGTATCGGCGGGGGATGAAGATCGGGGTTGCCCATCTGGCCTCGATGGTCAACACCCTGGTGTTGGCCTATGCCAGTGCCGCGCTCCCGCTGATGTTGTTGTTCTGGCTCTATCCCGAACCCTGGTACATGACTTTGAATCGCGAAATGATCGCGGAGGAAATCGTCCGTACGCTGGTGGGGAGTGTGGGCTTGATGGTAGCCGTGCCTTTGACGACCCTGATTGCTGCTTTGCTGGTGCATGTGGGGCAAGAACACGCGCCGGCGCGGTGATTGGAATTACCGCCGGGGACGCTGCTCGAAAAAACCAGGCGTCGGCCTACGCCGA
>DAOTZR010000140.1:0-2355 GCA_034434315.1 Anaerolineae bacterium | reverse complement strand
AACCGGGTATTTCTTTGGTCTGGGCATGGTTTCCTCTCCTCTCTGGGTCCTGTAGAGGGACAGGATACCATTAGAAACCACCGTGGTCAAGTACTAGTTTGACAAGGCCCCGGTCTGAGTTAAGACATGGCGTTTAAAGCGTTCAGCCCGATCCAGAATATCCCGCGCTCCCTGCTCCGCAGCCTCGCCCTGGGTTCCGAGCATGGCGCCCAGTTCCTGGAGCCGCGCGGCTTCATCCAGGCGCTCTACGCGCACGTGAGTCCGCCCATCCGTAACCTGCTTCTGGATGCGATAATGGGCATCCCCAAAACCGGCCAACTGCGGCAGGTGCGTGATGCACAGGACCTGGTGCTGGACATCAGTGGCGGGAGAAGCGAGGAGCCAGAGTTTCTGGCCCACAATGGCCCCAACCCGGCCCCCGATACCCTGGTCAATTTCGTCGAAAATCAAGGTGGAGGTGCGGTCGGCCCGCGCCAACACGGCTTTGAGGGCTAACATGAGTCGAGCGGTTTCGCCACCGGAGGCAATCTGCGCCAGGGGTCGCAGACCTTCACCGGGATTGGGCTCCAACAGGAATTCGATCTGGTCTATGCCGCGCCGGTCAAAGGCGGCTTGCGTTACCAGTCCGTCGCGCTGAACACGAAGGCCTTCGGAGGTGACCCAGAGCTCTTCCGGCAAAGGATGTTCCAAAAGCAGACCTTGGGTATCAGATTGAAGCCGGAATGCCACCGCAAAACGGGTCCCCTGCATCCGCAGGTCGTGCAGTTCGCGTTCCACCTGTTCGGCCAGGCGGCGCGCCAGGAGCAGACGCTGTTCATGTAAGGTCTGGACCAGCCGGGCAGCCTGTTCCAGCCAGCGGGCCTCTTCCTGCTCCAGTTCGGCAATGCGTTCGTCGCTGTGCTCTAGCCGGTTAAGGTCTTCTGCCGCGCGCCGGGCGTAGGCGAGGATGTCCTCGATGGTCCCGCCGTATTTGCGTCGCAGGTGATGAATCAGGCTGAGGCGTTCCTCAACCTGCTGCAGGCGCCGGGGATTGTATTCGATGTGCGCCAGGTAGGCGCGCAGGTCGCGGACGATATCCTCAAGCTGATAGGCCAGGGTCTCTAAGGTCTCGCTCTGGGGGGTCAGGGAAGCGTCAATGCGCACGAGGGTGTGCATTTCACGCTGCGCGCGGCCCAACAGGTCCAGGACGGCGGGGGTACGTTCAGCGCCTTCTTCCAAGAGAGCGAGGAGGGTATTCAGGGTAGCAGCCAGTTGTTCGGCATTGGCCAGCCTGACCCGTTCAGCTTCCAGGGTACTCTCTTCATCCGGCTGCAGCGCAGCAGCGGTGATTTCCTCAACCTGGAAGCGCAGCAGGTCTATCCGCTGGATGCGCTCCCGTTCGCCCTGGCGCAGGGCTTTGAGTTCATTGCGTAGGGCCTGAATCTGCCCGACCAGGCCGGCCAGGTCCTGCCGCAAGGCTCCCAGTTCGCCGTAGCGATCCAGCAGGTCCAGGTGTTCCCGCACCCGCAGCAGGCTCAGATGTTCGCTCTGACCGTGAATGTCAACCAGGGTTTCGGCGATTTCACGCAAAAGGGCCGTGGTGACCACAACGCCATTAACGCGCGCCACGCTGCGCCCCGGCGAGCGCACTTCGCGGGTCAACCACAGGGATGCGGGGTCGTCACTATCCAGACCTTCACGTTCCAGGAGGGGAGCCAGCAGTTCCTGTTGTTCGGCGGAAAGGGTGAAAAGGCCTTCGACCACGGCCCGCGAAGCCCCGGCGCGTATGGCCTGGGGCGGAATGCGTCCCCCCAGGAGCATGGCAACCGCGTCTACCAGGATAGATTTACCGGCACCGGTCTCACCGGTCAAGACATTCAGGCCCGGTTCCAGGACCAGGTTCAGTTCGTCTATAATGGCAAAATCCCGAATGCGTAACTCTTGTAACATCAACAATGCCCTATCCGGCCCGGCCCCTGCCATGGTAACATCCGGATGTGTCCGGTCCAACAGCAAGGCTCCAGGAAAGTTTCTGGAATGCCCTTACCATACAAGGATTTGCCAGAAAAGCAAGCCGGAGCCCAACCGGGCTTTTGACCGACCTCCGCCCATCCGGATGGGCATTTATGTCAGAGGTCCAAAGGGGCTTCCGCGAACCTGGTCGAGCAGTCCGGGCGGTCGCGGCACCAAGGTAAACCCTACGGGCTTGAGATCATCGAGCGTCTGACACCACTGCTTACCAAGAAACAGCAGGGCCGCATAGAGGCTTTTTAAAGATCTGATTCGGCGGTTCGACCGACAACAGGCAAAAAAACCTTCGCGCCTGGGCCGCGAAAGGTTCGGCCTCTTGTTCTTTGTTCAGGTGGCGTGGACGGC
>DAOTZR010000139.1:0-3479 GCA_034434315.1 Anaerolineae bacterium | reverse complement strand
GAGAAGATTGAGAAAGATCATGACCATTTCTCGAACTTTAACTGAATACGACCCTTCTTGTTGATGCCCTTAACCCGAACATAAAGTCGTTTTCCTGGAGCCAACCGCTCTTTCAACTCGTATTCATCCAACTCTTCTCTCGAAAGGCCCAGTTCATCAAACAACAAGGTCGCTTCGTTAGGAATTCCAATGTCTACTACGGCTCGGTTAGTCTCAACACGGCTGATTTGCCCCTCGATCAGCATCCCCTCCTTAACTTCGTCAATTGACTTCGGTTGAGACGGGACAGATTCCTGCGGCGTGCCCTGCCTCTTTCTTGGTGTCGTAGCCTGCGAAGAGTGTGATGTTGAACGCGATGGTTGAGTAGACCGGGTTGTCCGGGTATCAGGTAGCTCCTCAATGTGCAATGGGTCGGGCAGCACCGGCCGCTCTTTGTATTCATTGGTCGGTTCGATGGTCATATATTCTGTGAGCCGACGGTTTGGTCCTGGCCACTCCAGCATCCTGAACAGCATCCTGATGCGGTCCACCTCTTTGAGGGACTGCGCCTGGCCGCGCTCCTGGGCATCCATATGTTGGAGAACGAAATCTTCAAAGGCGCGAATGAACTGCTGTGTGTCCGATGCCTCTTGCTCGGCACGGTGCCAATCTGCGCCATCGAATAGCTGACAATAGCGGCTTGCTCGGTCACTCAGGTAGAGCGTTGGGGTGGTCTTGACCGCGCCCATCCCCAGCGGCTTGCCCATCCCCAGACTGTGGCAATAGTCCTTGCCGGGCTCGCCCGGCAGGGTGAGCACCCATAGGAGCGCGCCCAGTTCAAAGTCGCGCAGGTTCTCAAAATAGATGCGGAAGCGGAAACGCACGCCAGCTTTGACCGGCCTGATGGAGGTGTGCTGGGTGTCGGTTGTCCAGTTGACCTCTGCTTGCTCCCGGAAATCTTCCAGTCCCACTGGGCCTCGGTGCCAATAAAGTTTGTGGCCGCGCACGGCTGTTTCCGCGGGGGGAGTCGCATAATGGGCAAGCCGCTGTTTCACATCGGGGTCGGGTCCTTTGTCTTTATCCTGAACCAGATAGTGCTGGAATGTTGTCGGCTTGGGAGAAGCAAGCACATTTGGTGTGATCGGCTCGTTGGACAACCATACATCGTCTTGGGTCGGTTCAAGACGAGCGTCGCTAAAGAACACGCGCCCGGCGCGTCCCTCTTTACGTCCCTCATCAGGAACATATCCGAAGATTGCTTCTGCGAGGCATGTTACAGTCTTATCGCGCAATGCATCGGGTACCAAGTCCCTTGCTGTGCAGGGATAGGGCAGACGAAACATCATCGTCGGACCAAAGAATACGAGATTGCCGTTATCATCAACCAGATAGAATAAGGGATCGCCCTCGTTTCTCAATTTGCGAGTTGGAAGGCCTCGGGTCATTTCACTGTCTTCATAGTAAACTCGCCACATTTCGTCGGGTATAGGAATTGGAGAAAGCGATCTGTCTGCCTCATAGATTGCGCAATGCCAGTGTTTGAGATGCTGTCCACCCATATGACCGGATTCCACTAATTTGGCCGGAACCATACCTTTCGGAACATCTGGCGTATTAGCGGGAAGAATCTGAGGCGTAATTGCAATATTAAGTGTTAGATTGCCCCGACCTCTTCTTCCGCGGTTTGAAGGTTGCCGTCTGACAGGCTCTACATATACATCGTATACGGCCTGCTTACCGTGGCCATGGGTAATAGTGTTTGCTGTACTATATTCCACGTGGACAAAGGTTTCGCCTTCTATTTCACGGGCTGGCTGTATGGCCCACCCCCCTCTATTTCTGACTAAATAGCCACCTTTCAACTGAGGTGAGGGATAATCAAGGTGCGTATTCGGCGGATTTGCTCTATTATCGCCCAAAAGTTGTTGTCTGTAGTGCTGCCCTAATGAGGAAGTATCCCCCACGGCCCTATAAATGAGTTTATCACCCGTCACCCACTGCATCTTGCCATACCCGGCAATCTCCACCAGGGTCCGTACCATCCCGCGCAGGCTGCTGCCGGGAATGACCGGGGTCTGGGCGTCGTCCAGGTGAAAGAATTGGGCGTATTCTTTCCGCGCCTCATCGTTTCGCATCATTTCCTGGATTCTGTCGGCCCATTCTTTGAAGAATTCGGGCCTCATCGCACAACGGGTGTATAGCGGCGAACGGGTTTCCAGGGTACAGTCAATGTAACCGGTGTACCCGGTATAAACGTCATGGCCGGGAATGGCCTCAGTGTCCACCGTGACGACCTTTTCCGGCAGCGGCACAAAGTTGTACGGCGCGTGAGCCCAAAATTCATTGCCATCCCTGTCGCAACGTTTTCTCGTGGGATTGTGATGTTTGGGGTTCATTCTGCACCTCCCTGCTGAAGAGCAACCAATCGGCTAAAGACAACATACGCCTGGCCGTCCGGGTCATAGGCCAGATAGTGGCGCACCTGGAGTCGCGCCGGAAGTGGAGCGCCCTGGGGCAATGGGGGCGCGTGGCGCAGGCCTTCGTTGCCCTGGCGTAGCAGCAGGAAACCGTCCTTGTGGTCTTCTGCCCGGTCTCCCCACAGCAGATGGCTTTCGTCGTAATACTCATCATTCTCGCCGGTGCCGTCCTGAATCACCCGCGCCCGCCAGCCGGCTCCGTCTCGCCACAGCAGGAGTTCGGCAGTCGGACCAAACAGGCGCGCCTGCTGCAACGTCACGGCCCGCAGCGGCGGAGAGATGTCAGGAAAAGCATCACCGGATAGATGCAGGCCATCGTCGCGTATCTCGCCCCAGATGACGCCGTCGTCGGCGTGGGCTAAAAACCAATTCAGCTGATAGGTTCGAGCCTGGTCAGCCAGCCATGACTGTAGTCCTGTTTCCAGGTTATCCGGAACAAAAACTGGTTGAACCTGATGCGGCCCGGTTTTGATTTCGCGTTTCATTGCTCCACCTCCCTTACAAAAGCAGTGACAAACTCTTCCAGGCTCTGCGGGTCCCCTTCTATCCGCAACCTATCACCATCCTGCGTGATGGTCCAGCGCTGCGGGTTGTTCTCCTCGGCCCGTTTGTAAGTCAGGACTGCATTTTTCCCGGTGAGCCGCCCACGTCCCACGCTGATCTCGCCACCCAACGGCAGATCGCCGGTCCACAGGTCCTTGAGCAGAAGCAAAACCAGTCCAATTTGCGCCGGGGTAGGTTGTTGCACAGTGATCTTCGTTGTGATGGTGGTATTCTTTTGCCCCCAAACCGCTTGCTCACTGAACAGGGCAGTGGGGAATGAACCGCCGGTAAAGCGATCAATCTTGACTCTCGTCTGAACCAGTTCCAGCGGTGAAGCGATTTCGGTTTCGGCTGTGACCAGGCGGCTGGCAGTGGGCTTATCTCATGAGGAGCGAATGCGCAGCCCAAACAGCTCATTTATCAGTTTCTCGGCTTTGGTCTTTTCCCCTAACGTCTGGGCAATGCGCAGTGCGCGTCCCC
>DAOTZR010000138.1:0-6426 GCA_034434315.1 Anaerolineae bacterium | reverse complement strand
CCCAACCACCGATGGCCTCCCATCCGCCGATGGCCTGCACATTCCCATTTTCGTCCACCTGAGTGTCATTGTTCAGGCCATTGAGGGCTGTGCTCTGAGGAAGCTGGGACAGCAGCTCTGGCCCTGGAACCAGGATCAGGTCATAGTCATCGGGGAGCTGGCTCAAAGTGATGGTAACCTGGGTTCCGGCGTCCAGATGCAGCCGGTACCAGTCACGGTCAATGGGCCATTCCAGATAGCCTTGCAGACTGGTTTGTTGGGCTGGCCAGGTCGTAGCGTCGTAGTAGGTGTCGTTAAATTCGTAGCTATCGAGGATGGTGCGGGTGGGGGTGACGTAGCGGTCATAGCCTACCAACATGACTGGGGCCGTGGCCTGGACCATGCCGGCACCCTGGAATCCCATGCCCAGGGGGAAGATGGGCAGCATATCCCACAAGACACTGCTATGACCTCCCAGGCGGCGGGTGGCGTGCAGGCGCGGACGGCCCACATTGTCGTAAATGGTGAGGGTCACCGTCAGGGGATTGCTGCTGGGGTTGTAAGCCCAATAGGCCGAGATACGATTGAGGAAACGGTGAACATCGGGCAGGTAGAAGGCGGTGCTCTGGCCGCGATTGAGCAGCGTGTACCCGGCCAGGTCCTTGCCTGCACCATCATCCGGCAGCCGTTCGACGGTCATCCCCAGATGAACGGCTTGCGGATCGGCGCCACTCACGTCAGCACTGCCCAGCCAACCCGCCGTGATCGGCAGAGAGGCAGCGATGGGCTGATACCGCGGCAGCGTCAGGTTGCTTGCGTAAAAGCGGAAACCCGTCCCGGAGCCAAAGAGCTGCAAACTCGCGGCATTATCGGCCCAGTTGTTGTGCTCCAGCCGCAGCTCGCTGCTGATGTGCTCCGGATCATAGGCCAGCCGGGGCGCTTGAAGGTGACTCGTGCCTTCACCGGTAATCGTCGGGCTCCAGGCTTCAACCGGCAGGCCCGTTACACTATCCACTTGTACCATATAGGCTGCTACCTGCATGCCGTTCACGCCTTCGATCTGCAAGACCGTATCCATTCCCGCCGGGATGGCCGGCGTGTACACGGCGACCTTGTGAGGTGCGAGGGTGTAGGAAACCTCTTGCACTACAGTGGTGTCGCGCAAAAGCTGCACTTTGGCGGTGATAGTGGTGGCTGGCTCCGCGTTTTGAATGTAAACCCGCGGCTGCAAATCCGCACGGGCCGGAGCCACCCAGGGGAAGGTCAGGTGGGGCGCCGCAACTGGCTGATAGGAGGCCAGATAGCCCACGCTGCCGCTCACCGGTCCCTGGTGCACCAGACAGGTTACGCGCTCTTGACTGGTGACCCAGCCCGTGCCCTCGGTAACGGTCGGTTGTGCCGCAGCGATGTCCTCGCCTGTGAAGACCGTGCTCCCATAAGGCGGTAACTGGCGTGAGATGGATTTCGCCGTTGAAAAACTCCCTCCTGTGGTGGCCCAGAGATACAGCTTGACCGTCGTCGTCTGGGCTGTGGTATTCATGACCATCACGCTCGTTTTGGCTGCCGGGTTGGTTACGGTGTAGTAGGGCAGCGGGCATTCCGTTCCCAAAGCGGGGCGGTTGGCCGGCGGCACGGGGAGAGGGGACACGGCAAACGACGTAAAGGCGAAGCTCGCCGGTGGCGTGACTGTGGCCAGGCTTTGGGCCATAAGGGTGAGCGGACCGCTGTTGAGTATCCCTATCAGCATAAGGAGTATGCCAAATCCTAATGTCCAGCGCATGATCGTTTTCATTTTACCCTCCTTGGCTTAAAATCAGGAATTTGAAATAGGGTCAGAGCCAGACCAGGGCTCTGGCCTAAGCAATACTCGACTCCATGGTTTCTAGGTGTTATGAAACAGTCTTGTAGCTTTGTATACTTTTCACCCCTGCGCGTCATCGGCAGCGGCCTGTTGGCCGAGTTGAACCGCCTGTAACCAGGCAAAGGTGCTTTGTTTCTCTTTTCAGGTTATTCAGGTCTCAGTCCGGGTAGGTCGAAGAAGACGAGGCCCTTGCGGTCAGTGCCCCATACCGAAACACTAACGCCAGATGGATGATGGCAGGTGAGGTGAGGGGAAAGCAGGATATTGGAGAACGTTGATTGAATTACACCTTAGTCGGTGTTTCAGACAGCCTGTCCAGCATAGTCTGGACTTCAGCCGTTTGTTTTTGAGCGCCCAGACGGTCAAAGTAAGCCTGGGCCTGATGTAAAAGAACCTGTGCCCGGTCCCGATCGCCTTGAAGCCAGGCGATGCGGGCCGCGCAAAGCCAGGTGCACGCCAGGCCGTAAGAATCGCCGGCGCTGCTCAGCCAATGTTCGGCAGCTTCGCTCTGATGCCGGGCCTCGTCCAGGTCACCGGCGGCCAGCGCCGTCTCTGCCAGGTTCAGGTGACTCAGGCCGATCTCGCTCTGGGACTTCAGCCGCTGAGCCTGGTCCAGGGCGCGCCGGGCCCAGGTGCAGGCTTCGTGCCATTCCCCGCGTTGCCGATGCAGCCCGGCTTTATGCCGATACAGTTCGGCAAACATGCGTTCGGCCTGAATTTTTTCAAACAGCTCGATGGCCCGGTTGAGATGCACCTCTGCCTCGTCCGTCTGCCCCTCGGCCAGGGCCAGAGCAGCGAGGTTGTTTTCCATCAAAGCCTCGCCATACACCATGCCGCGCTGTTTTACCAGCTCCAGGGCGCTGGTGTAAGCTTCACGGGCCTGGTCATAGCGCCCCTGATAGCGGTACAACTCGCCCAGGTTGGTTAAGATGCGCGCGCGCCCCTCGATGTGATTGATGCGCTGAGCAATCCGCAGAGCGCTTTCGCCTTGTTTGATCGCCTCATTCCAGGCGCCCCGGTTAAGATTGACCAGGCACAGGTTGCTGAGGGCGTTCATTTCCCCCATCAGGTCCTGCAGGCGGCGATAATGCTCCAGGCTTTGCAGACCCAGCTCGATAGCCCGGTCGGTTTCACCGCGGAGCGAGGCCAGGATGGCGCGCAGATACAGGGCGCGGGCGTGAATGCGGGTGGCTTCTTCCCCCTCATGGGATGTGGCGATGGCGCTGCTGCGCTCAGCCCAGGCTTCGGCCTCCTCAATCTGGCCACGCCGATGGTACAGGCCGGCGCCAATCAACATGAGCTGGGCGCCTTCTAACGTCTTTTCCAGCGGCGGGAAGCTGAGACCACGGCGCACGATGGCAAAAGCCTCATCGTAACGGCCCAGAGCTTCAAGGGCTGAGGCCATGTGATAATAGAGATGGGTAAGCTGCTGGATCGTTTCCTGATCAATCGGCGCCGAAGGGAAACACTCCTAGGCCGCTTGAAAGTGACTCAACGCCTCTTCATACTGACCCAGGATCATGAGGGTTTCCCCCAGCAGATGATGGGCTTTGGCTTTCATGTCGGGAAGCGCAAATTGCCCTGCCCGCAGGGCCGCCAGTGCCCGTTCAAAGGCGTTGCGGGCTTGTGGGGTCAGATAGGCCTGCAAACTGCGTTCCCCCAGTTCCATATTGGCCCACAGCGCCAACTCCCACTCCTCACCCTCGAAGGCGTGATAGGCCAGCAGGGTCAGCCAGTTGGACGTGGCTTTTTCACGTGCCTGGTCAAGGTAAGTGGCAATGCGCTTGTGGATCAGGCGCTGAATGCGTGGGGGTAATCCGCGAAAAGCCACTTCCCGGACCAGAGGCTGGCGAAACACCAGGGTTTCACCGGCGCTGTCGCCGGCAATCAGTCCCAGCGGGCTGAGACGCGGTAAACGCCGTCTGACTGTGTGTTCAGGCTCTTCCCCATACCCGGCGACGAGCATGGGCAGAGTCATCTGCTCGCCGATGACGGCGGCGGCCCGCAACAGGTGCCGGCCCGGCGGATCAAGCTGGTCTATGCGGCTCTGGACCAGGGCATACAGGTTTTCGGGCATGGTTACCTCTTCCAGGGAGCCGACCAGGTGCCATTGTCCCTGGCGCTCCTCCAGGATGCCAGAGGCCAGCAAGTTCTGTAAGCCTTCGATAGCGAATAGCGGCAGGCCGCTGCTGCGTTTGACCAGCCAGCGTTCTACTTCGCGTGGGAGAGCGGAGGTGCGCGCCGCCTTACGGATGATTTCCGTGACCGCCTGCGAAGGGAGCGGATTCAGGGGACAGAGATGCCAGCCTTGCCTGCCCACCTGCATCCAGTGCCGGAGGATGGCTTCCTCATCGCGGCAGGTGATGAGGATCGCTAAAGCGGCCTGGAGCGGTTGTTGGACCAGGGCATCGAGGAGGTCCAGGGCTACGGGGGAGAGCCATTGAGCATTTTCAATCACCAGCAGGACCGGCTGGCGTTGCGCCGAGCGTTCCCACAGCAACCGCAGAACATGGACCCGCTGGGCCTCCCGTTGGGTTGGACTGAGCGCGCTGACTTCCGGACTGGGGGGGAGCACCAGGCCGACCAGCGGCGCCAGGAGCGCCCCCCACGGAGCCAGGTCGAGGCTTTCCAGGTAGCGCCGGAACGCCTCGGTGCGTTCTTCAGGCGGACGGTCGTTCAGACCGCTGATCGTAAGCAGGGGGGCCTCCCAGGCCGCATAGGGCAGGTGCGTGCCGTAAGAGGGGGCGATGCCCAGGCCAACCTTAAAGCCCAGGGCCTGGGCATGGGACAGGGTATCCTGGACCAGGGCGCTTTTGCCCACACCCGCCGGCCCGGACACCAGGATCACTTGCGATGTGCCGCGCCGGGCCTCCTCCAGCGCTTGCTGGATGCGCCGCTGTTCCGGGTTACGGCCTACCACCTGATCGAGGGCCATGTCCAGGCCCACAAAAGAGCGCCTTAAACCCCGGACCGCAAAGGGCGCCAGGGGCTCTCGAATGCCTTTAAAAAGTTGCGGGGGCAGGTTTTCGCCTTCAACGCGGTGCCGGACTTTGCCCTCCTGGGCGGTTTGGGGGCCGATCCAGATTTCGCCAGGCCGCGCTCCTGTCATCAGGCGGTAGGCCAGGTTGACCTCATCGCCCATCACGGTGTACTCCCGACGTTGGGCGCTTCCCACATCCCCCGCAAAGACAAAGCCGCTGTTAATGCCAATCCGCAGCGGCACTTCAGCTTCTTCCTGGAGTTCGAGAGCGGTGAGCACCGCGCGCAGCGTATCGTCCTCGTGGCTCACCGGGGCGCCGAAGATGGCCATGAGAAACGCCCCCTGGGGCGAGCTGCCGATTTTGTTGACGATGCCGTCATAGCGCTGAATCACATCGCGCATGCGGATGAACACCTGATTCTGTTCGAGCACGGCCTGACGCAGACCGGACAGGTTCTCCCAGTAGATGGTGGGATCGGGCAGGCCGCTGAGCGAGAGCATGAGGATGGTGACTTTGCGCAGTTCACTGACCAGCCGGGCGCTCCCATCCAGGACCACGCTGGTGGTGATGGACTCCAGCACGCGCGGGGGCAGGTAGGGGGTAATAGCATCCAGGCGGGAAAGGAGCCAGGCGGCGCGGACTACGGGCGGTCCCTCCGGGAGCGTCAGGCTCAGGTCGGCGGGAAGTGGCGCAGGCACCTGTTTCAGTCCTTCGACCAGGTAAAGGCCCTGGCCCAGAGCGCTGACCTGGACCTGGTGTTCACACTGGCGCAGGGCCGAGACATCCAGGGCGATGCGCTCAGGGGGGGCTGCGCTTTGCGCCTGGCCCATAGCTCGCAAGGGCGGGCCACTGATGAACCATTCCCGGCCCTCCTGGGTGCCCAGGCTCAGCCCTACCATGCGCCCGCTGCCCAGGCCAATCGAGATGCGCAGGGGAAAATCACCGAAGGGTGTATGGACCTCGTGAAGTCTGGCCCGCATCTGTTCCTGCGCATCCAACCCGGCCGCAACAGCGCGCCAGGCATGGTCCGGCCCGGTGAAGAGGACCATGCCGGCATCCCCGCCGAATTTTTGCAGATCGCCGCCGTAACGGGCGCAGGCATTGATGAGCAGCTCCAGGAATTGATTGACGATGCCAGTTAACAGGTCAGCGCCCTCCTCCGAGGCCGACTCGGAGAACTGTTCCGCCAGGGGGGTGAAACCGTCAATGTCGGCGAACATCAGGGTACCTCCCAGGGGCAGGGCGAAAGGGTCCAGCGTGGGAGCGTCCAGCATTTTCTGGGCTACCACGCGGGGTACGTACGTTACAATCGTCTGCAGTAGATCGTGTAGATGAGTCAGCAGATCAGGGTGGTACATGAGCAGACGTTGTAACTGGCGGGCTGCTTCAGCCCCTTCCGGTAATGGCATAGTTTCCATGCTTCTCCCCGTTTTTCCCTGGTGTAACCTTATTGTACTCGAAAAATGGGGTTTGAGGAATTTATTCTGGCAGGCGATTGAGTTAACGTTGGGTTATAGCTGGTTACGGTCGGCGGGGCGGTCGCCCACCCCGCCGCCGGTTCAGAACCGGACGTGAGCGTTTCCCCTCATCCGGCTCCTCAGTACG
>DAOTZR010000137.1:0-11303 GCA_034434315.1 Anaerolineae bacterium | reverse complement strand
CTCCATAGTGAGCGCTTTTTTGACCTTTTGCCGGATGGGCTCATAATCAGGGCGTTAACCTTATACGAAACTGGACCGACATTTTTCTTATTGGAGGAACCATGACGACGCACAAGCTTGATGGTTGCCTCTCAACCCGCGCGGGGCAGTTGTACATTGAGGCCTGCAATACCCTGGACCTGTTGCGCGAGTTTGGTTCGCCGTTGTTTGTCTTTTCTGAGGATCAACTTCGCCGTAATGTCCAGCGTTTTCAGGCGGCTTTCCAGGCCGGTTGGCCGGATGGGTTGGTTGTGGTCATGCCGGCGGCTAAAGCCAACTGGATGGCTGCTATTCAGCGCATTCTCGCCAGTGAGGGGTGCGGTTGCGATATTTATTCCGCTGGCGAGTTGACCATGGCGCTGCAGGCCGGCTATCCGCCTCAGCTCATTTCGGTTAACGGCGTTCCCAAAGACGAGGAGCACATCCGACGCAGTATTGCGGCGGGGTGCCGGATCACCATAGATAGTCTGGAAGAGGTGGACAGTATTGAACGTGCCGTATCCGAGCTGGGCATGAAGGCCGCCGTCCGTCTGCGCCTGAAACCCGTGCTCGAAACGTTTATCGAACATTCGGATTTTGTGGCTGAGGGATTGGCCCCGACTGACCTGGCCGCTATGGCCTATAAGGGTGGATTGACCTTTGACCAGGTGATGGCTATTGCCCCCCGTCTGCTGCGCTCACCACATATAGACCTGGTTGGTTTTCACCAACATCATGGGCGCCATAAGCGCTCCCTGCGCTATTGGGAGGCCCAGATGACGGCTTATGCTGCGGAGATTGCCCGCGTCTGCCGGGCCTTGGGTGGCTATCAGCCGCAGGAAATTGATATCGGAGGCGGCTTTGCCATTCCGCGCGATCCTTTCAACGCTGCTACCAATTACACTGAACCGGTGCAGTATGCCGCACTTCATGGTATCTCGAAGCTGATGAAGTTGTTCGGATCGCGTCCGCGGTATGCGGTGCTGGCACGCCTGATGGAGACCATTACCGGCCATCCCAACCCGCACCCGGCTCCGAGTATTGAGGCCTACGCTGAAGTCTGCACCACTACCCTGCGCCGTGAGTTGCAGCGCCATGGGATTGAGACGCGCGGCGTGATGTTGCAACTGGAGCCGGGACGGGCGATGTTCGGGAATACCGGGATCCATCTGACCACCGTGCGCGCCATCAAACGCACCACAACGCCAGTGCACTGGACGGTGGTGGTTGTGGATACGACCGAATTCTGGTTTACCGGTGGACGATATGAACACCATCTGCACCACTACCTGTTCGCTAATAAGACCGATGCTCCTATGACCGGGAAGGCCGATATTATCGGGCGCAGTTGTTACGGTGACCGCCTGCTGCCCGCCGTCCCCATTCCTGACGTGGCCGTAGGGGACGTGCTGGCTCTGCTCGACACTGGCGCTTATCAGGAAGTTTCGATGAGCAACTTCAACGCGCTACCGCGCCCGGCTTCGGTGTTGGTGACCGGAGATCAGGCGAACCTGATTCGACGGCGGGAGACCGAGGCGGAGATTTTCCAGCGCGATGTGATTCCCCCTCATCTGGCCTGACCCGGGACTATCAGCGTGTGGGCGGCGACGATACGGCCGTCGCCCACGCGCCGGCCTGGAGCATGGATACGCCGCGCTGCTTATCCCACATCGGTGTGATTGAGCCATCCAAGACCTATCTACCCGGCGAAGCCGCCCGCAAAACCCATTCTTAGTCCCCTTCTCTTCTTCCAATTTTGGGAGAGGAGAGGGGCAAGGGGGGGAGGGCCAAAGTCAGCGCCACCAGGCATCCCCAGAACCATTCGCGTTGAAAACAGCAAAATTTAGTTTAACAAGGCGGTAGGTACGCCAGGACACTTTAACCCCGAATCCTGTTGCCTTTTACCTTCAATCCGTTACAATAGGAGCTATGGGGCAAAAATTGGAACGCAATCAGGACTCGCGCCGGGGCTGGCTGGGGCGCCAGCTTGTCTGCGCTGTGATTTTGACCCTGGCCACAACGGTGGTTCTGTCTTTTCCCCTGCGTAATCTGTACCCCATCCGCGAAAATGAGGTGGCGCAGCGGGATATTCGTTCTCCGCGTGACCTCTCCTACGTCAGCACGATTCTTACCCAGCAGGCACGCGCCGAGGCCATGCAGAAAGTACCGCCGGTTTACGTTCGCGCGGAGCCCCAGGTAATCCGCGCGCATGTGGAGTATGTCCGGCAGGCGCTGCACTTCCTCGATGTTCTACGCGCGGACCCTTACGCCACGCTGGAAGAACGCCTGGCTTGTGTGCGCGGTATAGCGGAACTTGCGACCCTTCCGAACGCGGATATGGCCTTGTTTTTCGACCTGTCCGAATCCTCCTGGAAGACAGTCGAGCAGGAGGCTTTGCGCCTGCTTGACAGCATCCTGCGACAGTTTGAGGTCCGTCCTGAAGAGCTGAGCGACATGCGCGAGCGTGTTCCTGCCATGGTTTCCCTGGATCTGACGTCCGATGAGGCCACAGCCGTTACTCTGCTGGTGCAGCATTTTTTACGCGCCAATAGCTTCCTGGATGAGGCCGAAACGGAGCGGGCGCGTCAGGCCGCCGCGGATCAGACTGCCCCGGTTTTTCATTCCATCCTGCGCGGTGAAATTATTGTGCGTGAGGGGACGGTCGTGACCGCGTTAGATATCGAAAAGCTCACAGCTTTGGGACTTTTGCGCAGTCAGGCCGAATCTCATGAGTGGATTAAGGCCCTGTTCCTGGCCTTCGGGGGAGTTTTTCTGCTGGGGGCTTATTTGCAGGTTTTTGCGACCGAGGTGTTGGCTACCTGGCGCCAGGAAGGGATGGCTTTGATGTTGTTGGTGGGCTACATGGGACTGGCTTTACTTTTGGTGCCGCAGGGGAGTCTGTTGCTTTACCTCTTCCCTGTAGCTGGCTTTTCCTTGACGATGGCTACAACCCTGACTCCGGCAGCCGCTGCAGGGGGGACGATTTATTTGGCCGGGGTTGCTGCCTGGATCGGAGGGCGTTCTCTGGAGCTTGTGACCCTCTATGGCCTGAGCGGTTTGGTGGCTGTACTGATCTTGCCGCGGTATGAGGATGCCGGTTCGATTCTGCGCTCAGGACTGGTAGCGGGTGTTTTCTCTGTTCTGGCTGTGTTGAGCTTCGTTCCCTTTAACTTTACCGGGGAAGATGTGACGCTGGTTTTGCGGGCGCTGATGGGTATGACTTCGGGTGTGCTTTCCGCAGCCCTGGCCGTGGGGAGTCTGTTTGTGCTGGCCCCCCTTTTCGACCTGCCCACGACGTTTCGCCTTTTGGAGCTGAGTCGCCCGGATCAGCCGTTGCTTAAGCGCCTGTTACGGGAAGCGCCGGGCACTTATCATCATGTGATGATGGTGGCGAGCATGGCCGAACAGGCGGCCGAGCGGATTGGGGCCAATGTCCTGCTCACGCGGGTGGGGGCCTATTACCATGACATTGGCAAACTCATGCGTCCTTACTTCTTCGTCGAGAATCAGTTGGGGATCAGCAATCCGCATGATCGACTGGATCCCCGTACCAGCGCGGACATTTTGATTGCCCATGTGCGGGATGGCATCCGGCTGGCCCAGCAAACGCATCTGCCACGTCGGGTGCAGGATTTTATTACCGAACATCACGGCACCACCCGGGCGAGTTTCTTCTATCAAAAAGCCTTGGATCAGGGCGTGGAAAAGACCCTGGACGAGGCTGAATTCCGCTATCCAGGGCCACGGCCTCGTAGCCGCGAAACCGCTCTGGTGATGCTGGCCGATGGCTGCGAAGCAGCCGCGCGGGCCCGACGCACATCCGACGCGGAAGAACTGGCGCGTATCGTCGAGGGGATTTTCGATCAGCGCAGTCGGGATGGCCAACTGGATGACTGTTCATTGACCATGCGCGAACTGGCGCAGGTCCGAAGCACTTATGTCGAATTGCTGCGCGGAGCTTATCATCCACGCATTCAATATCCACAAGGCAACGCTAACGTTAAGGAAGGTGTCCATGAATCAAAAACTGACCCACATCATTGAGGTTCAAGTTGAGGATACAGTGACCTGGACGGATCTGGAACCGCTGCGCCTGGCCGCGCTGGCCGTGCTGATGCAGCAGCAGATTGACCATCCCTGCGAGGTCGCTATTGTGCTCAGCGATGACACGGCGTTACAAGAGCTGAATCGCCGCTTCCGCGGTCTTGATGCGCCTACCGACGTGCTTTCGTTTGCCAATGATACCGTCGGCCCTTATGCCGGGTTGGCGGCATCCCCGCGCTATCTGGGCGATATCGTTATCTCGCTGGACCGGGCCCGGCTTCAGGCGGAGCAGGTGGGGGCGCAAGTGGTGCAGGAGTTGCAGCTTCTCATCGTGCACGGTATGTTGCATCTGCTCGGCTTTGACCATGCGGAACCGGCCCAGAAAGCGCAGATGTGGGAGCTGCAGCGCCGCATTTTGCAAGCCCTTGGCGCTGATATCCCCCTGCCGGAATAGGGGAACTTGTCTCTTGCCTTAACCCGGCTATACTCAGGGTAGGACCCTGAAGTACAGGAGAGGATACGATGTCAAAGCGCTACCCCAATTACCGCTGGTTGATGGGGCTGGTCCAGGTTGCAGGCCTGGTTTTGGGCCTGGTGTACGTCGGCGCTATGCTGGCAGGCGGGAAGATTGGGGCCGGTGGTCTGGGTACAGGCCGTGACCTGGCCTTGATTTTCCTCGGCTTGCACGCTCTGGTGGCGGTTGTCATCGGGTTTGTGCTGGTAGCGGCCCTGACCTATGGCCTCTATCATGTTCGGCTCTGGCTGCAAGGTGCTCTGCGCCAGGTGACAGCGTACGCGCGCCTGGGCCAGGGGTATGCTGAAGCCTTGAGCCATCAGATTGCAGCGCCTTTTATCTGGATTGAGAGCCGCATCGCCCAGACCCAGGCGTTGGTCCGCGCTCTGCGCCGCTGACCGACATGGCGTGGCGACGCGCGGGGCGTAAGACTGGCCCTGTCGTGAACGATTTGCATCCATGAGGGAGGGTATCCATGAATGCCAGGTTGCGAGTTTTGTTGATCGGGAGCGCCCTGGGGGCTTTGGTGGGCGCGTTGGCGGGATGGATTTACTATCGGTCTTTCGTTACCATAGATGAAGCGGGCGAGGAGATTGTCCCCGCGCCTTCACCTGCGGCGGGGGTCAAGCTGGGCATTGGCCTGTTGGGCCTGTTGCGGATGCTGACCCACGATTAGGGACAGAGCCGCCGTAGCCAGGGGTTGCGGCGGCATTCCATGGCCAGGGTGCTTTCCGGGCCATGACCGGGGAAGATGCGGGTACCGGGCGGCAACTGAGCCAGTTTCCTGAGCGAAGCCGTCAGGTTGCGCGCACTCCCTCCAGGTAAATCCGTTCGCCCCACGTTACCGGCGAAGAGCGTATCTCCCGTGAGGAGCGCTTCCTCTTGAGGCAGGTAAAGGCAGACGCTGCCGGGCGTGTGGCCAGGGGTGTGGATGACCCTGATCTCCAGGCCGCCACAGGTCAGTGTCATACCATCATCCAACAACAGCGTGGGATCGGGGGCGTTTTCGCAGGTCAGGCCAAACCACGCCGCGCCACCCCCTTGACGCAACAGGATCATGTCCGCCGGATGCAGCCCCAGCGGCACGGAAAAATGGCGGCAGACCTGGGCATTGGCGGCACTGTGATCGAAGTGGGCGTGGGTGTTTAACACCGCTTCAATGGTCAGGTCCCGCGCTGCAATTTCAGCCAGGAGCGGCGCTATCTCGCCGCCGGGGTCTACAACGATGCCGTGCCGGGTGTCCGGGTGGTACACCAGGTACGTGTTTGATTCAAGTAAGCCAATAGCCAGTTGGACGATCATGGTTGCTCCTGCATGGAACCGTTTAAGGTAACTTTTTGCACGGGGGCATCGGGTCCACGCGCCGGATATTTTACCACGTTTAGCCAACAGGAGGTCCCTTGATGATTGCACGGCGTCTGGAAGCAGCTTTAGATAGCGCGCAGGCTCAGGGTCTAGATGCTCTGGCTTTGCTCCCCGGTCCCGACCTGTTCTATGTTACGGGCTGGGATTTTCATCTGAGTGAGCGCCCCATTGTAGCCATCTTTCCCGTTGATCAGGCCCCGGCCATCATTCTCCCTGCCTTTGAGGCGGGCAAGGTCCACGATGTTGAAGTCTATTCCTATACGGATGAGGAGGGATACGTGCCGGCGTTTCATGAGGCCTGCGCAGCCCTGGAGCTGGCCGAGGCCCGGGTAGGGGTGGCCGCCTTGCACATGCGCCTGTTTGAGGCCCGGCTTCTCAAGCGCTATGCGCCCGGCATCGAGCTGGTGGCGGTGGATGAGCTATGGTCCGAGTTGCGCCTGCGCAAGGATGCTGAAGAAGTGGCGGCGATGCGGCGGGCAGTCCAGGTGGCCGAGCGGGCATTCCTGGCCTGGCTCCCGCAGGTGCGGGTGGGCATGACCGAGCGCGAGGCCGCAGCGCGCCTGATCGCCACGCTGCTTTCTTACGGCGCCGATAAGCTGGCCTTCGATCCGATTGTCGCCGCCGGCCCTGACGGCGCTCTGCCCCATGCGGTCCCCGGCTCCCGACCGCTGGCGGCGGGCGATTGGGTGGTCGTGGACTGGGGGGCCATGGTGGATGGCTATGTGTCGGATCTGACGCGCGCGGTAGTGTTGGGCACGCCCGCAGGCCCGCTGCTGGAAGTCTGGGAGGTGGTGGCCCGCGCCAACGCCGCTGGACGGGCTGCCGTGCGCCCGGGGCTGAGCGCTGAAGCGGTGGATGCGGTCACCCGCAACGTTATCGAACAGGCGGGGTGGGGGGCCGCCTTTACCCATCGTACCGGACATGGGATTGGCCTGGCTGTGCACGAGGCTCCGTACATTACCTCCGGCTCTACCCGATTGCTGGCTCCGGGCATGACCTTCACGGTGGAGCCAGGTATTTACCTGCCCGATGTGGGGGGCGTGCGTATCGAAGATGACGTCCTGGTAACCGCGCAGGGCTGCGAAACGCTCAGCACCCTGGCGCGCGAGCCTTTCGTCGTACCGGTGTGAAAGCGAGGTGGCTATGGCATTGCAGATTTTCTACGGGGTGGGGATTGTGGCGACCGTCTTGCTGGTCCTCCAACTGGCGCTCACCCTCTTGGGGCTGGGCGGCGATCACGATCTGGCCGGGGATCACGAGGTGGGGTTGGGAGATGGGCCTCTGGATATGGCCCACACTGAAGTCGGGCACGATGTGAGCACGGATCACACGCCGGGGCCGGGGTTGCTGTCGCTGCGCACCATCCTGGCCTTTTTCGTCGGCTTTGGCTGGGGTGGGGCTTTTCTCCTGCGCCTGGGGTTGCCGACTTGGGTGGCCGTCCTGGGCGCGCTGGGTATCGGCGGGGCCTTCTTTTTGCTGGTTTTCTGGCTGATGGGCCTGATCTACAGCCTGGCTGAATCCGGCACCATTGATTTGCGCAACGCCGTGGGCCAGACCGGCACGGTCTACCTGCCGATTCCGCCCCGACGCAGTGGCCAGGGCCAGGTCCAGGTACGCGTGCAGGGACGGCTGCGTGAGCTGCCGGCCATGACCGATGCTGCCGAGCGCCTGCCAACCGGCACTCTGGTGCGCGTCGTCGCTATGCTCACATCCGAGGTGGTCCTGGTGGAAAAACTGTGAGATTTTCACTCGCTGTTCATCGTTTCTCCACATAACTTGAGTATATTCACGTAAGGAGGCGCTATGGGGATTGAGTTCATTTTTCTGTTGATTGGCTTTGCCATTGTGTTGTTTAGCCTGCTTCTTTGGGTCATCTCGCGTTATCGGCGCTGTCCGCCCGATAAAATTATGGTGATCTACGGTAAGGTGGGGCGGGGACCGGAGGGACGGCGCTCCTCGCATTGTATTCATGGCGGCGCGGCCTTTGTGCTGCCCGTTTTTCAGGATTACGCCTTCCTCGATCTCACGCCCATCACCATGGATATAGACCTGCGCGGGGCGCTTTCGCGGCAGAATATCCGCATTGACGTGCCCTCGACCTTTACGGTGGGCATTTCGACCGAGCCGGGCGTCATGGAAAACGCCGCGGAACGGTTGCTGGGGCTTTCACGGGATGAGATCCGCCGCATTGCCGAGGACATCATCTTTGGTCAGACGCGCGTGGTGATCGCGACGATGGATATCGAGGAGATCATCTCCAACCGCGACAAATTCGTCGAGAACATCACCAATGGCGTGGAAGTGGAGCTGAAGAAAATCGGCCTGCGCCTCATCAACGTCAACGTGAAGGACATCACCGATAGCGCCTCCTACATCGAATCCCTGGGACAGGAAGCCGCCGCGCGGGCCATTAACGAGGCCAAGCGGGCTGTGGCGGAGCAGACCCGCGATGGTGAAATCGGCAAGGCGGAAGCGGAACGCGAGCAGCGCATCCGCGTTGCCGCAGCCAATGCCAATGCCGTAGAAGGGGAGAACAAGGCGCGCATCGCCATCGCCGACTCCAACGCCGTCCGCCGCGAGCGTGAGGCCGAAGCCGAACGCCGCGGTATTGCTGCCGAAAAAGTGCAGGCCGCCAAAGCCCTGGAAGAAGCCTATCAGGCCGAACAACAGGCTGAGTTGAAGCGCGCCGAACGCGAACGCGCCTCGCAGTACGCCGACGTGGTCGTTAAGGCCGAAATTGCCAAGCAGCGCGTAGAAATCGAGGCCGACGCGGTAGCCGAACGCGCCCGGCGTGAGGCCAAGGGCCAGGCCGATGCGATTTACGCCAAACTCGAAGCCGAGGCGCGCGGTAATCGCGAGCTGCTGCTCAAACAGGCCGAGGGCCTCAAGGCTATCGTGGATGCGGCGGGCGGTAATCCCCAACTGGCGGCCCTGCTCATGATTACCGGCCAGTTGCCCGAACTGGTGCGCACGCAGGTTGAGGCCATCAAGAACCTGAAGATTGACAAGGTGGTGGTGTGGGATTCCGGTGCGGAAAGTGGAACGCCTACCACCGCGCGCTTCCTGTCCGGTATGCTTCAATCCCTGCCGCCGTTGCAGAATCTCTTCGAGATGGCCGGCATGAAGCTCCCGGACGTGTTGGATGTGCAGGCGCCGGAAGAGGGCGCCGGGGAAGCGGACCCAACCAAGGCGTAAATGCTGGTTCGCAGGGAGAGAGGCCCGGCGCCTCTCTCCCTCACCCATATCAGACTTCAACGGGGGGAGGATACGGACGATGGACATTCTGGGCATTGACGTAGGCGGATCGGGCATTAAAGGTGCGCCCGTGGATACGACGCGCGGGGAACTGTTGGCCGAACGCATCCGGCTGCCGACGCCGGAGCCTTCCAAACCCAAAGCCATTGCGGAAGTGATTACGCAGATCGCCCTGCGTTTCAACTGGAAGGGCCCTATCGGATGTGGTTTCCCGGCGGTTATGCGCCGGGGCGTGGCTCTGACGGCGGCAAACATCCACAAAAGCTGGATCGGCACGGATGCCGCCGCCTTGTTCAGTGAGGCGACCGGCTGCCGCTGCACTGTCATCAACGATGCGGATGCGGCGGGGTTGGCCGAAATACATTTCGGCGCGGGCCGGCGCCATCAACAGGGCGTCGTGCTCATCGTCACCGTGGGCACGGGGATCGGCACCGCTCTGTTTGTGGACGGACACCTGCTGCCCAACACCGAACTGGGCCACATCGAAATGGGGGGACAGGAAGCGGAAGCTGTCGCCTCGGATGCGGCGCGCAAGCGCGAAGACCTCAAGTGGGACGTTTGGGCGGCGCGTTTCGATGCCTACCTGCAGACCATGGAACGTCTCTTCTGGCCGGATCTCATCATCATCGGCGGGGGCATCGTCAAAAAACAGGAAAAATTCATGCCGCTTTTGAACGTCCGGGTGCCCGTGGTGCCGGCGCAGTTGGGCAACAACGCCGGTATCGTGGGGGCGGCCCTGGCGGCTGAAATGACGGAGCTGGTGCAGCGTGGAAACGATTCTGGTCGTGGATGATGAACTGCAAATTGTGCGGGTGTTGCGCAGCTACCTGGAGCAGAACGGCTACCGCGTCCTCACGGCTTCCAACGGCAAAGACGCCCTGTTTATCGCCCGGCAGGAAAAACCCGACCTGGTCATCCTGGATCTGATGCTACCGCAGATGGATGGCCTGGAGTTTACGCGGCGGGTGCGGGCCGAACAACCGCTCCTGCCCATCATCATGCTCACCGCGCGGGTGGAAGAGGCGGATCGGGTGATCGGGCTGGAGCTGGGCGCCGACGATTACGTCACCAAACCCTTCAGCCCGCGCGAGGTTGTGGCGCGCGTGCGTGCCGTTTTGCGGCGGGTTCGCGGCGAACCGGTCAAACCCGACGTGTTGCGCGTCGGGCCGTTGACCCTCGACCATACCCGGCGCGAAGTCACCTGCAACGCCGTCCCCATCGAGCTGACGCCTACCGAATTCGCCCTGCTGGCGACCCTGATGGCGCAGCCGGGGCGTGTCTTTTCACGCGCGGAACTGTTGGAGGCAATACAAGGGGTGGCCTTTGAGACCTACGAACGGACCATTGACGCGCACATCAAAAACCTGCGCAAAAAACTGGCCGTAGATGCGTCAACCGCCGATCTGATTGCGACGGTGCGCGGGGTAGGGTACAAACTGAATGCCCTGTAGGGCGGGTGACCGGGCATGAAACTTTATTCGAAATGGCTCCTGGCTTTTGTGGGCGTCATGCTTTTTGCCTTGCTCACCGAAAGCGTCCTCATCGAACGCAGCGCCGAGCTTGAGGTTCGGCGCTACGCCGTCCGGGTAGTGGGCGATCAGGTCACGACGGCCCTGGCGACCTACTACCTGACCTACGGCTCGTGGGACGGGCTGGAAGACGTCTTGCCAACCCTGCTGATTTGGCGTCCGCGGGGCAATATGCCGGGGGGGATGATGCCGCCAGGGGCAGCAATGGCCTGGGGGGCCGTACGTCCGGTGGCCCTGCAGGTGAGCGATGTCACCGGGCAGCCTGTCGCCGAAACGCGCCTGGTCAATTACACCCAGCCAACCCAGGTGGCCCGCTTTCCCATCCAGGCGAACGGACAGACCGTGGGCTACGTGACTATCTGGACGCCGCAAATCCGGGAAGTTGTGCTGGAGCAATCGGCCCTGCTTTTCCTGCGCGGTGTACGGCGGGCCATCGTCATCGCCGGCCTTGTCGCTTTCCTCGCCGCGCTCATCATTGGCGGATTGTGGGTGCGGGGCGTCGTGGCTCCGCTGCAGAGCTTGAAGGCTGCCGCCCAGGCCATCACAGCGGGCGACCTGCGCGCCCGCGCCCCGGTCCA
>DAOTZR010000136.1:0-6887 GCA_034434315.1 Anaerolineae bacterium | reverse complement strand
AAACCATGGGGTCGTACAGTCCAGTTGGCTGGCTATAACCTGAAGGGAGGGACGAATGGAGCTGGAAGAGGCCCGGCAGCGCGTTGCGGCGTTGCGCGTAGAACTGGCGTATCACGCTTATCGCTATTACGTTCTGGATCGTCCGGTCATCAGTGACGCCGAGTATGATGCGCTCATGGATGAATTGCGCGCCTTGGAAGCGCAATTCCCGGAGCTGGTCACGCCGGATTCGCCCACGCAGCGGGTGGGGGGGATGCCGGCCGAGGGCTTCACGAAGGTGACGCATCCGGCGCCGATTTTGAGCCTGGATAAAGCCACGCAGCGCGATGAGTTATTAGCCTGGGAAACCCGCATCAGCAAGCTGCTGCCCCCGGACGCGCCCCCGCTGGCCTATGTTCTGGAGCCCAAGCTGGATGGTCTGACCGTGGTGCTGCACTATGAGCACGGGCGCTTTGTCCTGGGGGCCACCCGCGGGGATGGGGTGGTAGGCGAGGATGTCACCGGCAATCTGCGCACGGTCAAAAGCCTGCCTTTGCGTATCCCCGTCCGCCCCGATGCGCCTCAGCCGCCTGAACGTCTGGTGGTGCGCGGCGAGGTGCTGATGTGGATCGCCGACTTCGAGGCGCTCAATCGGCGCCTGGCCGCAGCCGGTGAGGAGCCTTTCGCCAATCCGCGCAATGCCGCTGCGGGGAGCCTGCGCCAGTTGGACCCGCGGATTACGGCCCAGCGGCCCTTGCGTCTCTACTGCTATCAGATTGTCGAGGCCAGCGGCGGGCCTGTCCCCGAAACCCAATGGGAAACCCTGGCCTATCTGCGTGAGCTGGGCTTCCCCGTCCCGGCGGAGGTGCAGCTTCTGCCATCGATCGAGGCTGTCGCCGACGCTTGCGAACAGGCCCTGGCTCAGCGCGATCGCTGGCCCTACGAGGCGGACGGGCTGGTCGTCAAGGTGAATCACCTGCCCACACAGGTTGGGTTAGGCGCGGTTGGGGGGCGTCCGCGGGGCGCTATCGCCTATAAATTCCCCCCGCGGGAAGCCACCACAACCCTGCTGGATGTGGAGTTTTCGGTGGGACGCACTGGCGTGATCACGCCCACGGCGCTTTTGGAACCGGTGACGATCGGCGGGGTGACGGTGAGCCGCGCCTCGCTGCATAACTTTGATTTTATCCAGGAGCGCGATATTCGCCGCGGGGATCGCGTTGTGGTGCGCCGCGCCGGTGATGTGATTCCCTACGTGGTGGGGCCGATTGTGGCCTTGCGCACCGGGACGGAGGCGCCCATCGCGCCGCCCCAGGTCTGCCCGGCCTGCGGGGAAGCGATCAGTCATGTGGGGGATGAGGTCAGCTATCAGTGCAGCAATGCCGCCTGTCCCGCGCAGCGGACGCAACGCCTGTTGTATTTTGCCGCGCTGCTGGATATCGAGGGCCTGGGAGAGCGCACCGCCGAACAATTGGTGGCGCGTGGGCTGGTTATCGATCCCGCTGACCTGTATGGCCTGACCCGCGAGCAGCTCCTGACCCTGGAGGGTTTTGCCGCGAAAAAGGCCGAGGCGTTGCTGGAAGCGATTGCCGCCAGTAAGACGCGCCCGCTGGCGCGGATTCTGGCGGCGCTGGGTATCCGGCGGGTGGGGGTGACCGTGGCGCAGACGCTGCTAGAGCATTTCGCCTCCATCGAAGAGCTGGCGCAGGCGGATGAGGCGCGCCTGGCTAGCATCGAGGGCATCGGTCCTTTTACGGCGCGGAGCATCGTGGACTGGTTCGCCCATGAGCGCAACCGGCGCATGGTGGAAAAACTGCGCGCTGCCGGCGTCAGGTTGGGGCGCGTTGCTGAACCTTCGTCGAAGGCAGCGCAGCCGCTGGCCGGTCTCACGTTCGTCATCACCGGCACGCTTTCCCAGCCGCGCGAGGCCGTCGCCGCGCGCCTGGAGGCGCTGGGTGCTAAAGTGAGCGGCAGTGTGAGCGCTAAGACCAGCTATCTCATCGTGGGAACGGATCCCGGCGGGACTAAATTCAACCGCGCTCAACAACTGGGCATTCCCCTGCTCACCGAGGAAGAACTGGAAGCCCTGATCGCCCGTCTGAGCTGAGCGGTTTGCTGGAAAGCGACCGGGGCGATTGGATGCGTAGCGTGAGGATTTGTTTCAGGCCAGGTCCGGCACCGGACCTGGGGATGGGCATTTCAATGGTAAGGAGGGAAGTATGGCGCCGTTAGGCAGTGCGGCATCGGTTTCACCCTTGCAGCAGCACGCGATTGTGATTGTGACCGACCTGTACTGGACCAGCGGTCAGATTGAGACCCTGGGGCCCCCGCATTTTTACCTCAACCAGGATGGGATTACCTATTACACCCTGTCCGACGCCACACTGGTGCCGTGGGACTTTACGGGACTGCCCATCAGCAAGGCGGCCCGGCTGTACGTCCGCCGCGCCGAGGTCCAGACGCTCTTCTTCGCTTCTGCTGAGACCAACGCCGAATATCACGAACCCCCGCGGCGGGGCAATGTGCTGATCCATCTGCCCTTGATGATTGTCCGCGGGGCGGTCCCCTTCCTGAGCGAGGCCAAAGCCAACAACTTCCTCGACTTTATCAAGGGCGAAATGGTCCCGGTGATGGGGGCGAGTGTTCACTACCTGGGCGAGGCGGCGCGAAAGCTCCCGGCGCAGATACCGCTTCTGTACATCCAGCGGCAGCGCATCCTGAGCTACATGGAGCTGTAACCATGCGCCTTCCTGATGGGCGAGATTGTCCCTACTATTATGCTGATTTTCACCGTCGGGCGACCGGCATCGAGCTGTGTCGGCTGGTGGAACACACGGAGAGCGCGCCGCACTGGTCTCTAAAGGTTTGTGCTACCTGTCCTGTTCCGGCCATCCGCCGGGCTAATGCCTGTCCGCATCTGAAGCTGCGCGGCATTCTGCAACGCCGCTGGTGGCTTTTTGGCCCCTGGCGCATGGTCATTCGGGCCTACTGCGACGAACACCTGACCGCCGTGGCTGATCCTTACGTGGGCTGTGGCCATTGTCATGAGCCGGTCACCCTGATAGTAACGGAAGATGGGGTGCCTTCACCCCAGGAATAAACATGCGGCCTGTTCCTCGTGCCTGGATTTACGTAGCCCTGGCCTTGGCGGTGATGGGAATGGGGCTGGCCGGTTGGCTACTGCTGCAGGCGCGTGTGCCAGGCCTGTTTCCTGAGCACCTGCTGCTGGCCCTGACTGCCTGGGCCGGCGGCTGGTTCCTGTCTTTGACGTTCCTGGGCTGGCGGAGACCCGAAGCCGACCTGTGGCTTGTGCCGCCGGCTGCTTTTTTGAACGGCTGGGGCCTGTTATTGATTGCTCGCACAGCTCCAGATTTGCTCCTGCGCCAGACCGCCTGGTCAGGCGTGAGTTGCGCCGTGATGCTCGCCCTGGCCCTCACGCCGGGATTGCCGCGCTGGCTACGGCGCTATCGCTATACCGTGCTATTTGCGGGCTTGCTGCTGCTGGCCGCTACCCTGTTGATCGGCGTCAATCCATCGGGCTATGGCCCGCGCCTGTGGCTGGGTCTGGCTGACTTCTACTTTCAACCCTCGGAGCTGCTCAAAATCCTCACGGTCATCTACCTGGCCGCGTATCTGGCCGAGCGCCGTGAAACGCTGCTGCAGCAGCAAGGTTCGCGGCTGCGCCTCTGGCCAGCGGTCCTGGGGCCCATGTTGAGCATGATCGGCCTGGCGCTGGTGCTCCTGGCCTGGCAGGAGGATCTGGGGGCCGTGTTTCTCTTCTCCCTCACCTTGCTGGCTATGCTTTATCTGGCCTGGGGACGATGGTGGCCGCTCGTGGGTGGTACCTTCCTTTTGGGCCCGATCATGGCTTTAGGCGCGCTGTTTTCGAGCCGCGTAGCCTTACGTGTCAGCATCTGGCTGGACCCCTGGGCTGAGGCCCAGGCGGACCGCGCTTTTCAAATCCGCCAGGCGCTTTTTGCCCTGGGCGCCAGCAGGCTGTTGGGACAAGGTCCCGGCCTGGGAGCGCCGGAATTCGTGCCGTTTGTGCACACCGACTTTCCCTACATCGCTCTGGTGGAGGAATACGGGCTGTTAGGGGCGGCGGTGGCTTTTCTCCTCATCGCCTGGCTGATTGTGGCCGGGTTACGCATCGCGCAGCGCGTTCGGACGCCTTTCGAGAGCCTGCTGGCGGGTGGATTGGCGGCCTTACTGGGGATTCAGACCCTGGTTATCGTCGGGGGCAACATCAAGCTCATCCCGCTCACTGGCGTGACCTTCCCCTTTTTGAGCTATGGGGGCTCCTCGCTCTTCATGCTGGGCGTGATGCTGGGCCTGTGGCTCAATCTCTCGGCCCCGCACGCCGTCCCCTTCGACCTGCCCTTGTCTGGCGGGCAGATTCCCCCCCAGGCCAACCTGGCGGCGGCGCTGGGACGAGTCCTGTTGGGCTTGTTGTTTCTGGATTTGCTGGTAACCGGTTATTGGAGCGTCATCCGCTCGGATTGGTTGCGTAGCTATCCTACCAATCCGCGCCGGGTGCTGGCCGAGCTGCAACTTCAGCGGGGGCGCATCCTCGACCGGCGAAGGCTGGCGCTGGCCGATAACCGCTTCGACGCGAACGGCTACGTCCAGCGCGTGTATCCCTATCCTGCTGCGGCCCCTGTCACCGGCTATGCCAGCCTGGAGCACGGGACCAGTGAGCTGGAAGAAGTCTGCAATGCGGCCCTGCGCGGCGAAGTGGAACAGGATTGGCGCCTGCAGGTCTGGCGCGAATTAACCCATACGCCCTCGCGCGGCCTGGACGTGGTCACCACCCTGGACGTGCGTTTGCAACAACGCGCCCAGGCCTTGTTGAACGGCTGGAATGGCGCGGCCATCCTGGTGGATACGCATACCGGGGCGGTGCTGGCTCTGGCTTCGACCCCTACCTTCGACCCTAATCACATCACCGCAGCCTGGGACAGCCTGCGAGAGGCGTCGAATGCCCCGCTCCTGAACCGGGTCACGCGCGGCCAGGCCCAGCCGGGCGGCGCCTTGGCGCCGGTGCTGCTAGGGCTGGCCGTGAAACACAACCTGGACCTCACCCTCACCGACGTCATCACATCCAGCGTGACCCTGGGCCAGACGACTTACACCTGTCAGGCCATGCCTCAGGCAAGCACCTGGACCGAGGTCTTGCGCGCTCAGTGCCCCGCTCCTTTGGTCGCTCTGGGGGAAGCCCTGGGACCGGACCGTCTATCTGAAGGGCTGGCCGACTGGGGTCTGACGCAGCCGCCGGCCTTTGAGCTGCCCGTGGCCGCGGCTTCCTGGCATCTCCGGCGCGACGCTCTGGCCGCCGAAAGTCTGGGGCAGGGTGATCTCCTGGTCACCCCGCTCCAAATGGCCGGCGTTGTGGCGGTTTTGGGGAATGATGGCGTCCTCCCGCCCCTGCACCTTTTGAGCCAGGCCCAGGCTGGCTGCCCGGCCCCCGCCCAGAGCATCCGGCGCCTCCTGCCGTCTGACCAGGCGGCCTTCCTGCGCCGGACCTGGCCGGCCTGGGGTAGCGTCATCGGGCATCTCAGCCTGTCTCAGGCCGGCCCGCAGCGCACACAGAGCTGGTTCCTGGGCCTGGATGCGGCGGAGCTTCCCCGCTATGGCGTCGTCGTCTTGATCGAAAATCCCCCGGTGCCTTCTTACGCTGCCTTTGTCGGGCAAGCCTTATTACGCGCGGCTTCTGCGCCATGAAAAAAGCGCTGAACGCAACCAGGCTGGAGACCGGGCTGTCCTGGTTCAAGCGGGCCGGCCTGTATGGCTTGATCCTGGCCTTGTTCCTGCTCCTTCCCGGCGAGAGCCTGCCCCCGGCTTCCCTGAATGTCCGTTTGGCGCGTCTGACCTCCGGGCGGCAGTTCAACTTCATCATCTGGGAAGTGCGCGCTTTAACCCGCAAGGCTCTGTACGGCCTGCTGGCTCCGCAGCGCTGGATGGATGAGGACCAGGGTGCGGCGTGGGTCCTGGAGCACCTCGACACCCTCTCCCAGGCCGAAAAACTCGCCCAGGAGATTGCCCGCACCTACGCCGACCCGCAGGTGAGCGATCCGGAGCAGGCTACGCGGGAAAGCCGGCAGGAGCGCGCGCGTCTGCGGGCCTGGCTGGAGGCGCGTGCCCCTGTTACCGAAGCCATCATCGGCGAGCAGGTGGCCTGCGTCCTGCAGGATGCCGGCCTGGGGACCTGGGGCCAACTCTGGCCGCCGGTCAGCGGAACCTTCACCCCGCTGCCGACGCTCCTGGTGTTATCTCCGCGCGCCGTCATCCGCAGCGACTATCAACTTATTCTGCAATCCGACATGACCGCCGCGGACATGGATGCCCTGGAGCGCGCGATTGAGCAGGCCTTTCCCGACCGTTCCGCCTACGTCACCGCCATTGGCGGACTTTCGGCCTATCCCTCTATGCTGCTGGAATTCCCTTCCCTGGACTGGGTCATGGGAGTCATGGCGCACGAATGGACGCATCACTACCTGAACTTCTATCCCCTGGGAATGTACTACTCCACCTACGCCGAAACGCGCGCCATCAACGAAACCAGCGCCGAGCTGATGGGGAGCTGGGTGGGGCAGATGGCCATCGAGCGCTTTTACGCGGCGCATCTGGGACGCACCAAAGCCTTGCCACAGCCCCTCAAACGTCCCGACCCGTCGGATCAGTCCGCGGCTACGGCGCCCGCTTTTGATTACTACGCCGAAATGCACCGCACGCGGGTGGCCGTGGACCGTCTGCTGGCTGCGGGCCGCATCGAGGATGCGGAGCTGTACATGGAACTCAAGCGGCGCTACCTGGTCGCTAAGGGCTATAACCTGCGTCGGCTCAACCAGGCCTATTTTGCCTTTCACGGCGCCTATGCCGGCCAGCCGGGCGGGGCCGCCGGTGAGGAT
>DAOTZR010000135.1:0-5012 GCA_034434315.1 Anaerolineae bacterium | reverse complement strand
TTTTCCAACCTTTACCTGCTCCAACCGGGAGTGCTCACGTTAACCTCCTCCTTTCACTCAGGGCATGGAGACGCCGCCATGCATTCAAGCCATGTTCGATGTCACATGACAAATGTCATTATTTTTATATGACATTTGTCATGTAAAAATCCCGCAAAAATCTTTATAATCAACTATGAGAGCGCTCCCAAAAAGGGAGTTTTTAAAAAAGTATCTTATGAGAGCGCTCCCAAAATTTACGAACCACCAGCCAGTCTAAGGAGTTCTATGCCGCTCACGCTCGAAGACATTGCGCGTATTGCTGGCGTCTCACGCTCAACCGTTTCACGCGTCATTAACGGCGATGAAAAGGTAAAGGCCGAGACGCGCGAGCGCGTCGAAGCTGTGATTCGCGAGCTTAATTTCCAGCCCAATCTGGCCGCACGCAGTCTGGCAGCTCATCATACCGGCATTATTGGGGTGGTCATCCCGGCAGGGGTATCGCAAATCTTTGCCGATCCTTACTTTGGGATCTTAATTCAGGGAGCGAGTTCAGCCTGCAACAGTCACGATTATTCCATGATGTTGTGGCTGGCCGAGCCGGCCTACGAGCGGCGCACCATTCGACAAATTTTGCACAGTGGCCTGGTTGATGGCGTCCTGGTTTCCTCAATGCTCATTGATGATCC
This sequence comes from Anaerolineae bacterium, assembly GCA_034434315.1. Lineage (GTDB taxonomy): Bacteria > Chloroflexota > Anaerolineae > B4-G1 > SLSP01 > DAOTZR01. The sequence goes on along the minus strand of DAOTZR010000135.1, from coordinate 4,344 downwards.
CATCGTGCAGGCCCTGTACGAAAGTAAGATGCCTTTCATTTTGATTGGCCGGCATCCCAGGTTACAGGTGAACTATGTGGATGTGGATAACATTGATGGGGCGCAGAAAGCCACACTCCACCTGCTGACCCAGGGGCGCCGGCGCGTGGCCACGATCAGCGGGCCTCACAATATGATCGCCGGTATTGATCGGTTGCAGGGTTATCGGAACGCCCTGGAGATTTATGGGATTCCTTATGATCCAGAGCTGGTGGCCGAGGGCGATTTCTCCGAACGCAGCGGTTATGAAGCTGCGCAAAAGCTTATACCCAAACATCCTGATGCCATGTTTATCGCCAATGACGTCATGGCTTTGGGAGCCTTGCGAGCACTCCGGCAGGCCCGCCTGCGGGTTCCTGAGGATGTGGCCATCGTAGGTTACGACGATGGCCCCGCGGCCAATCAATTTGAGCCGCCCTTAACCACGGTCTATCAACCTATCCATGAGATGGGTCTGGTGGCGATCGAGACGTTGTTGGATATCATCCATAACCCGACTCAAGAAACACGGCGCGTAGTCATGGAAACACGCCTGATTGTGCGCGCATCGTGTGGAGCCATTACCATTTAAGTTGCTCCAATGGGATTTATACATGAAAGGAGGTGGACCCAGACATTCATCGAGCAGGATCTTGGTTCATTCAGGTTAATCTTTTCAATCCATTCAAAAACTTTAGTGAAGGAGAGAAGTCATGACACGCAAACTGCTGTACACCCTGATTGCGCTGGCTCTGGTTGGCGCGATGCTTGCCGGTTGCGGTCCCAAGCCCACGGCGACCCCTACCCCTGGTGGAACCTCTGAGCCGACAACGGCTCCCACAGAGGAACCGACCACTCCACCCACAACTGAAAAAGTGCGGGTGCGCTGGTTTGTTGGCCTCGGAGCCGGTTCTGACGAAGGCGCTATGGCCGGGCAACAGGCCGTTGTGGATGAGTTCAACGCTTCACAGGACGAGATTGAACTGGTCCTGGAGATCGTGGACAATAATGTAGCCTATGATACGCTGGCAACGCAGATTGCTGCGGGTAACGCGCCGGATATTGTCGGTCCTGTCGGCATTCGCGGACGCGACAGCTTCAAGGGCGCCTGGATGGACCTGCAGCCCTTCATTGATAAGTACAACTACGACCTGAGCGACTTCGACCCCAACATGGTGAAGTTCTACCAGGTGAAAGACGAAGGGCAGTTGGGTATCCCCTTCGCGATCTTCCCGTCCTTCATCATCTACAACAAAGACCTGTTCGATGAGGCCGGGCTGGCTTATCCGCCCACCAAGCATGGCGCGCCCTATGTGGACGCCGAGGGCAATGAGCACCCCTGGGACATGAACACCCTGCGCGACCTGGCGATGAAGCTGACGGTTGACGCCAATGGTAATGATGCGACCAGCCCCAACTTCGATCCCCAGAACATTGTCCAGTTTGGTTTCATGAACCAGTGGACTGACCCGCGTGGCATTGGTACCTTCTTTGGCGCCGGCTCGCTCCTGGCTGACGACGGCAAGACCGCTCAGATTCCGGAGAACTGGAAAGCGGCCTGGAAGTGGACCTATGACGGTTGGTGGAAGGATTACTTCATTCCCAATGGCCCTTACGGTGGTGCTGACTTCCTGCAGGGTCCTGGTGGTCCGTTCTCTTCCGGCAATCTGGCGATGGTCCACATTCACATGTGGTACGTCGCGCCCTGGGCGCTGGGCAACGTTCCCTTCGACTGGAACCTGGCTGCTACGCCTTCCTACAATGGTCAGATTACCGCCAAGATGCACGCTGACACTTTCGGTATCCTGAAGGGCAGCAAGAATCCTGATGCCGCCTTCAAAGTCCTGACCTACATGTTGAGCCCGGAAGTTGCCCCCAAGTTGTTGAACGTATACGGCGGTATGCCGGCGCGCCTCTCGCTCCAGAACGACTATTTCACCAAGTACGGTGAGACGAACTTCCCCGGCAAGGATATCAACTGGGACGTGGTTGTCGAGGCCATGGCTTACGCGGATAACCCGAACCATGAAAGCTGGATGCCTTCCTTCCAGGAGACCACCGACCGCTACAACGAATTCTGGAACAAACTGGCGAACACACCGGGGCTAGACTTCGATGCCGAGGTTGAGGCGCTGCGGGCCGATCTGCAAAAGATTTTCGACGCGGCTCTAAGTAAGTAAGAACCTTTCAGGTGGGCCTGGCCTGGTGAAGGCCAGGCCCATCGCTAAATGCGTCATTCATCAGGAGGTAAAAATGGCCCAGAACATAACAGCCGACCCTGGCGCCAAAAAGTCAAAAGCCAAAATGACTGCACGGCAGAAGCGCGAAGCGCTTACCGGACTGGCCTTTCTCAGTCCCTGGATGATTGGGTTCCTGCTCTTCTACCTGTTACCCATGATCGCTTCTTTTGTTTTTTCGCTGATGGATTTTAACCCGGCGGTTCCGGATCAGGCCCGTTTCATCGGGTTCACCAACTGGAATCGCGCCCTGTTTGTGGACAAAGAAGTACGCCTGTCCTTCCTGCGCACCATCCAGTTTGCGGCAATTTCTCTACCCATTGGCCTGGGGTTCTCGCTGTTTCTGGCGATTCTGCTCAATTCCAAACATGTTATCGGCAAGAACCTTTACCGCACGCTGTTCTACATGCCAACAATGATTCCCCTGGTGGCTACAGTCCTGATCTGGAGCGGTGTGTTGAATGAACAGACGGGGTGGATCAACATTCTGATCGAACGCTTGACCGGGATCAAGGCCACAGGGACCGAGGGCCTGCGTTGGCTGGCCGATCCGAAGCTGGTCTATTTTGCTTACACGATGTTTGGCCTGTGGGGTGTGGGAAATGCGATGATCATCTTCCTGGCCGGATTGCAGGGCATTCCCACCGAATATTATGAAGCCGCCGAAATTGATGGGGCGAACTGGTTCCATCGCCTGTTCAAAATCACCCTCCCGCTCCTGACCCCGGTGATTTTCTACCAGGTCGTGCTGGGTGTCATCGGTTCCCTCCAATATTTCCTGGCTCCCTTCGTACTGAATGGCGGCACCGGTTTTCCAGAAGGAAAAACACGGTTCTACATGGTTTACTTCTACAAACAATCCTTCACCTTCTTTAACATGGGGTACGGTGCCACCCTGGCCTGGTTGATGTTCATCGTCGCGCTCGTGCTCACCATCCTCCTGTTCGGCACGTCGAAATACTGGGTCCATTACGCTACGGAGGAGGTCTGACATGGCCCAAAATACACCTAAAAACACCCGTTACATGTCCAAAAAAGCGCGAGAAGCCCTCCTCGCAGTGGTTTTGACCGGCTTAACTCTGGCGATTCTCTTCTTATTCCTTGTGCCTATGGCCTATGGCGTTGCTACCGCCTTAAAGACCGACAGTCAGTTCTCTAAGGTGGGCGCTCCGTGGTGGCCAGCATCTGAAAAGAAATTCGAATATGAGGGCAAAATGTACGATGTCTACTTTGTGGATATTAACGGCGAACGGAAAGAGATGGCCCTGGTTGTGAAGGGACGGACCAGCAGTAAGCTGGTGGATATTCACAATCCCGAAGCCGGACTGATTGAATGGGAAGGCCAGTGGCGCCAATTGGAACGGTCCTGGGTAGCTGATCCCCAATGGCAAAACTTTGTCGAGGCCTGGAACACGATTAACTTCCCCCTGTTGTTGCGCAACACGCTGATGTATGCCCTTATCACCACCTTTGGCGCCGTCATGTCGGCTTCCCTGGTGGCTTACGGGTTTGCGCGCTTCCGCATCCCTTACAAACAGGTCTTGTTCATGCTGATGCTTTCCACCGTGATTCTGCCGGGAGCCGTGACCCTGATCCCCACCTACTACATTTTCCTGCGCTTGAACTGGGTGGGAACCTGGTTGCCCTTGATTGTGCCGGCTTTCTTCTCCTGGGGTACCAACGTGTTCCTGATCCGGCAGTTCTTCCTGGGCCTGCCGCGAGAGCTGGATGAGGCAGCCATGATTGACGGCGCCGGTCCCTTCCGCATCTTCTGGTCCGTCATTCTGCCTCAGTCCGTGCCAGCTCTTTCGGCTGTGGCGCTCTTCCACTTCTTCTGGGCCTGGAATGATTTCTTCGGCCCCTTGATTTACCTGGCCGGGAATCCAGATAAGTACCCCATCACCGTTGGCTTGACGGCTTTCAACACTCTCTATTCTCAGTCCACTAACCTGATCCAGGCCTCGGCCCTGATTTCTGCGGTGATCCCGGTGATTGTGTTCTTCCTGGCCCAGCGTGTCTTTATGCAGGGCGTGGTGATTACCGGGGTGGAAAAATAAGTGGATGCGAGTGAGGAAGGTTGTTCTATGCC
>DAOTZR010000134.1:0-10207 GCA_034434315.1 Anaerolineae bacterium | reverse complement strand
ACGGGAAGCAGTCCATGACCGTGTTCAAGGACGTGCGCATGCTGGTGCAGGACGCCATTGCCGCAGCGGTGGCGCTGCTCGAAGGCAAAGAGCCCGCGGCGCGCGGTTCCTACAACAACGGCAAGATTGATGTGCCGGCGATTCAATCCCCGGTCATCACCGTGGATAAGAGCAACGTCAAGTCCGCTCTGATTGACTCCGGCTACTACAGCGCGAGCGACTTCAAGAACTTGCCTTAGGCCCAAAAGGGGCTATCATAGGTGCAGGCCAGGATGATAACATCCTGGCCTGCCTCGAAAAATTGACCAGGGTGGTGAAAGATGGACGAAACCCCGATTTTGGAAATGCGACATATTACCAAGGAATTTCCGGGCGTGCGCGCGCTGGACGATGTGACCTTTCGCGTTAAACGCGGTGAGATTCATTGTTTGGTGGGTGAGAATGGTGCTGGCAAATCCACGTTGATGAAGGTGCTGAGCGGCGTTTATCCCCATGGCACCTATACCGGCGAAATCCTTATTGACGGCCAGCCCCAGCAGTTTCACGGCATCGCCGATAGCGAAAAGGCCGGCATTGGCATTATTTATCAGGAACTGGCCCTTGTCCCTGAGCTCACGGTTTATGAAAACATTTTCCTGGGCCATGAAATTTCCCGTAACGGCGTGGTGGATTGGAATGAAACCATCCGTCGCGCGGATGAGATGCTGCGCAAAGTGCGGCTATCGGTCAATCCCGATGCTAAAATCCGCGATTTGGGTGTAGGCAAACAGCAACTGGTGGAAATTGCCAAGGCTTTAAGTCGTGAAGTGCGGCTTTTGATTCTGGACGAGCCGACGGCGGCTTTGAATGAGGATGACAGCGAGAACCTGTTGAATCTATTGCGCGAGTTACGGGATCACGGCGTGACCTGCATTTTGATTTCGCACAAGCTTAAAGAGGTCATCGCCATAGCCGATACGGTGACGGTCCTGCGCGATGGCCGCACGGTTTGCACCCTGGATGCGCACAAGGGCGAGGTGAATGAGCAGGTCCTCATCCGCAATATGGTGGGCCGCGAAATCACCAACATTTATCCCGAACGCAAGCACAAAATCTCCGACGAAGTCGTCATGGAAGTCCGCAACTGGACCGTCTATGACCCGTCTCTGGGGCGCTACATGCTGCGGGATGTCAATTTCAAAGTACGCCGGGGCGAGATTATTGGACTGGCCGGTCTGATGGGCGCCGGGCGAACTGAACTGGCCTTGAGCTTATTTGGCAATCCCTTACACTATCGCATCAGCGGTGAACTCTGGCTCAAGGGCCAAAAGCGCACCTTCAGGCATCCTCAGGAAGCTATCGCGGCGGGAATGGCGTATGTCACCGAGGATCGCAAAGCCAAGGGTCTGGTGTTGATTCAGGATGTGCGCCAGAATATCACCCTGGCCAATTTGCAGGCCCTGGCACGGCGCGGGATTATTGACCCCAACGCCGAAATTCAGATCGCCGATGGGTACCGTGTTTCGCTCAACATTAAAACCCCCACCATCGAGCAGAAGGTGATGAATTTAAGTGGCGGCAATCAGCAGAAAGTCTGTCTGGCCAAATGGTTGTTTGTTCGTCCTGACGTGCTCATTCTGGACGAACCCACCCGCGGTATTGACGTCGGTGCCAAATACGAAATTTACACCCTCATGAACCAGTTGGTGGAACAGGGCATGAGCATTATCATGATTTCTTCGGAACTGCCCGAAATTCTGGGTATGAGTGATCGAATCTATGTAGTATCCGGCGGACGGATTAAGGGCGAGCTACCTATCGCCCAGGCTTCTCAGGAAGCCATCATGCAGCTTGCGGTTGAGTATTAATTTCAAGGAATTAATCCCTATGAGCGAAAAATCCGGTTTCATGACCAATCTCAAACATGTTTTGGGCCAGAACATTCGCCAATACGGCATGTACATTGCTCTGTTCGTGATTATGGGGATTTTTGCGGTCACCACCGAGGGGATCTTCATCTCCTCCCGCAACCTGAGCAACCTGATTAACCAGACCGGTTACATCGCCGTTCTGGCGGTCGGCATGACCCTGGTGATTGTCATTCGGCACATTGACCTTTCGGTCGGGTTCCTGGCCGGCTTCCTGGGAGCTTTGGCGGCCATCGCCCTGCGCTTCTGGCATCTCCCGACAGTGGTCGTGGTGCCCATGGTCCTGGTGCTGGGCGCCCTGGCCGGGCTGTTGACGGCCCTGCCGGTTGCCGAGCTGAAAATCCCGTCGTTCGTTGCCTCCCTGGCCGGCTGGTTGATTTATCGCGGCGCTCTGCAACTGGTCACGGCGGGCACGGGGACCATCATTATCGAGGATGAGACGTTCAATGCGATCGGCAATGGCTTCATCCCCGATCTGCCCATTACCGGCTTCCTGGATAAGTATCACAAGCTCACCTTACTGCTGGGGCTGGTAGCCATTATCGCCTTCATCGTTAGCGAAATCCGCACGCGCAATAAAAAGCTGGCCTACAACTTCGAAGTCTTGCCCATGGACATGTTCATCCTCAAGCTGGCTTTTATTTCCGTGCTTATCGCTGGCGTGGCGTGGATCATGTCTGGCTACAACGGCCTGTCCTGGACCCTGGTGATCACCCTGGTGGTGGTGGCCCTGTATCACTTTGTGACCACTCAAACCGTTCTGGGGCGGCACATCTACGCCGTTGGTGGTAACCCCGAAGCTGCAGAACTGAGCGGTATCAGCGTCAAACGCATTACCTACATCGTCTTTGCTTCGATGGGGTTGCTTTCCGGCCTGTCGGGCATCCTCTTCGCCTCGCGTCTGCGTTCGGCTACGACCACGGCGGGCACGCTCTTTGAATTGGATGCGATTGCCGCCGCCTACATTGGTGGTGTCTCCGCCGCTGGTGGTGTGGGTAACGTCATTGGCTCGATCATAGGGGCGCTGGTGTACATGTCCCTGACCAGCGGCATGAACTTGATGGGGATTGATATTGCCTATCAGTACATTGTGCGCGGTCTGGTCCTGGTCGCTGCTGTTATCTTCGATGTCAGCACCCGCAGTCGGGGGCGCTAAAGCATAGGGCCGACCAGGGTCGGCCCTGTTTTTAATCTCTAGCGGTAGGATAGGGGGGAATTGCATGAAGGCCGCTTTAATTGAACAATGGCATCGTGCCTTTCGGGCCTGGCAGGCCGGCGATAACGCTGTCTTGCGTTCTCTGCTGTCCGCCCGTCCCGAACTGGCCTGGATTGGACCGGGTGCGGGAAGCTCCTGGATGGGGCGGACGGAAGTCCTGCAAAACCTGCCCGGCATTCTTGCTGAACGCCTTACGGCTCCGCTGGATACATTCCAGCTTGAAGTAAGCACAGGCATGGATTGGGGTTGGGTAGTTTATCTGGGTGGTACTGCAACATCTTTTCTGCGCGTCAGCACCTTCTGGGTATGGGAAGCGGATGCCTGGCGTCTTCTGCTGTGGCACGCCGACGTCGGTGAAAGCCCGCAGGCTACCGGTCAACTTACCGGTACTCGCCAGACCATGCGCTCCTGGGCCCGTGTTATCGAAACACCGTCCCAGGTTCCTCCCATCTACCAGGAGGCCCTCGCTTCACGGCTCGATCCGCACGCGCTCTTCCCGTATATGGTGCTGACCCCGGCCTTTGCTACGGATTCCCTGCACTTGCCTGAACAGCTCGTCTTTGAACAAGAAGGCGTGCTTCACATCCTGGCGCATGAGGACCGCAAAATTACCGCTTGGGCCTATCGCTTCCGCGACCTGTGCAGCGTTGAGATGGGCCAGGTCCTGCTGGTATCCTGGATCACTTTTGCGGGCTGGACTACGGAAGACGTGTTCCAGTCTGCTACCCTGGCCTTCAACACCGCCAGTCGGGCCCTGGTTTTGCCTCTGCTCCAACGCATCCGCAGTTTCGGACCGGCCCCGCGCTGGACAGAAACCCCGGTGTCTTTGGAGAATCTGCCTGAAAAGTTTTTCCATTACGTCCAGGAGCACCTTCTGCCGCAGGAACAGGTTCTGGCCTGGCTCTGGCGTCCGGATATCACTCTGGATTCGGCACTCGTCTCGCAATGGCCTTTTTACGAGGCTACCCAGGTTAATCATCTCGTCTTGCTCACCAACCGCGCCCTGATGCTGATTTGGGATCGCGTGGCGGGTGATGGAGGCGAGGATGAGGGGTATGGGGTGGTCTGGCGTTACATCCCGCTCATGCACATCACCGGGGTAACGGTGCAAGAAGATAGCAGTGGTGTGCCGTATTTGAATGTGACTTTGTGTGACCAACTCACTCTGGAACGCATGTTTACCGCCAATCAACGCATTGAACTGGAAGAGCTGGTTCAGAAAATCCAGGCTGCCTGCACCTCCTGGAAATGATCGCCCATAGTCCGGTCAGGCAGTTTTCATGACTGACCGGACAACTTACTACCTCTATTGGATCTTACCGATGAACGTGAACGTGCCTGGAGCGACTTTGTTACAAGTTCATCAACTGGGACGGAAGTTTGCCGGCAAATCTGTCCTCTCCAACGTAAGTTTTGAACTCAAATCAGGGGAGATTCTGGGGGTAGTGGGGTTGCGCGGAGCGGGGAAAAGCGTCCTGCTCCAGTTGCTGGCGGGCGTCTACCCCCCTTCGACTGGAGAGATAATCTGGCGCGGCCGACGGTTAACCTTGTCCGATCCCATTAAAGCTCAAAGCCAGGGGATTGTTTGGGTGCCTCAGACTCCGCCGTTTGTGGAAACCATGAATGTGGTGGACAACCTCTTTCTGGGTCGGGAACTGGGGGGTGGCTTGCTCGACCGTTCGGCCATGGCCCGGACCACCTACCAATGGCTGGATAAGTTTCATCTTCCTCAACATCTGGCTCAACTTCGCGTCGGTGACCTCACTGATGACGAGCGCCAGGCCATTGCTTTGATCCGGGCCTTTCTCCGCCCTGCTTCCCTCCTCTTGCTCGATGAGACTTTTTCCGCGCTCAGCTACGACCATCAGCAGATTGCTCTGCAACATCTGCGTCAGGTCGCTGCTCTAGACGTCGGCGTCGTTCTCACCAGCGATGACCTCAACTGCATCTTTGCCGTCACCGATTACATTCTGGTGCTCTACAAAGGCAACCAGGTCGCCCTGCGCCCTACCGCCGATTCAACCCCGCGCGACATTGTCGAATTGATTGTGGGGTCCAGTCGCAAAGAGCGCGTGACCCCCGTGATTTGGGCCTTTGAGAACTACTACGCCGCTCAGCAACAGGCCGAAGAACTCCGGCAGAAGCAGCAACAACTCCAGGACAACCTGGCGGCCCACGACTCCCTCAATCGCGATCTGGTCGCTCGCCTTCAGGATCAGATGCAGGCCCTGGATCGGCTCAACCAGGCCCTGCAGGAAGCCAACCGGCGCCTGGTGCTGGAACGCGAGGCGGAACGCAAAGCCCTGGCGCGCGAACTTCACGACCAGGTGATTCAGGACCTGCTGAGTTTCAACTATCAACTGGAAGAAGTAGAGACCGATATCGCTCAGGAAGAGGTGCAACTAGCCTTACAAGAAATCCGCTACGGCATCCGCGACATTGTGGCTACGTTGCGCCAGATCTGTAGCGATCTGCGCCCGCCTTCGCTGGACAGTCACGGCTTACTTTCAGCCCTGCGCTCTCTGGCCAGCCAATGGAGTGAGCAGACCGGCATCCCCGTTGCCCTTGACCTGGATCCCGCTCTTGACCGTTGGCCTGAAACCATCGAACTCACCATCTTCCGCATCGTGCAGGAAGGCCTCAACAATGTGCGCAAACACGCCCAGGCGACGCACGTGGAACTGGAGCTACGGCGCACCCCCTCAGCCGGCCTGGCCTTGCGTCTCGCGGATGATGGCCGGGGCATGGAAGGGCCCCCTGACCTGATGCGCCTTTCCGAGCAGAAACATTTCGGCCTGATCAGCATCAGCGAGCGGGTCTCTCTGTTGCGGGGAACTATGAGCCTGGGTACTTCGCCTGAATTAGGCGGGCTGGAGTTATACATTGAGATTCCCAACCCTTCGCCTTTTCCTTCATCCTGACGTACTTTTCCTTCATCCTGACGTATAGGTAAAACCCTCCAGCAGGCTCCTTCTGCCGGTGGTCAGGCTCTGTTCTCAGTTGCTTTAATTTTTTTCTTAAGGAGGTTCAAATGAAGCTCTGGTCTGCCTTTCTTGTTGTCAGTTTACTTTTGTTGACTGCCTGCAGTCTGAGTCCCAGAACGACAGCTACCCCTAAGCCCCTGGCTGTAGGTGTTGTGCTTCCCACACGGGACGAACCACGCTGGCTGCAGGATGAAGTTCGCTTCCGCGAGGCTTTCCAGAAAGCGGGCTATGAAGCGGATATTCTCTTCAGTGATGGTTCGGTGGAGCAGGAACTCGCCAATGTGCGCGACCTGGTAAACCGGGGCATCCGGGTGCTCATCATCTGCCCCCATGATGTCACCGCTGCCGCTCCTGCCGCCGAGCTGGCTGCCAACGCGGGTGTCAAAGTCATCTCCTACGATCGGTTGATCTTTAACACTCGCGCCGTGGATTACTACGTCACCTTTGACAGCCTGGCCGTTGGCGAACAACAGGCCCGCTATCTCATCGAGCACGCCAGTGGCACGGGCAATCCGCTTTTCCTTTACTCTGGCGCTTTGAGCGATAGCAATAGCTATCTCTTCTTTGCTGGCGCCTGGACCACCCTCCAGCCGGCCATCGCCAACGGCACCTTCGTGATCAAAAACTCACCCGCCGCCGTTGCCCTCCAACACAAGGCCGGCCTGACGCGCGAGGAAATGACCAGCATCATGGCCGAAATCACCACCGATTGGAAGCCCGAAACTGCCCGTGCCCTGGCCCAGAGCAACCTGCAAGCCCTGGGTCCGGCGGACAAAGGCGTCGTATACATCCTGGCTCCCAATGATGGCATGGCCCGTGCCATTGGCGAAGTCTTCGCCGCCGACCCGGCAGTCACGCGCTACTTCCTCACCGGCCAGGATGCTGAACAATTTGCCGTGCAGGCCATCCTGGACGGCAAGCAATCTATGACCGTCTTCAAAGATGTCCGGGTGCTGGTCCAGAACGCCATTCTCACCGCCCTGACTTTGCTGGAGGGGGAACAGCCGGTGACGCGCGGTATTTACAACAACGGCGTTAAAGACGTCCCGGCCATTCAGGCCCCGGTAATCACCGTGGATCGCGAACACGTCCGCGTGGCGCTCATTGATTCGGGGTACTACAAAGTCAGCGACTTCAAAAACCTGCCGTAATGCCTGCTGCTTTGTCAGCCAGGATTTTACGTTTACGGTTGTCTTACCCCTCTCACCCCCCAAAAAACCCCCGCCTCCCCTTGAAAGGGAAAAGCGGGGGTTTTAAAGATGGGATTTGCGGGCGACAAAGCCGCCCGCAAATCCCATGCTTAGTACCCCTCTCCTCTCCCAATATGCAGTTTTAAAATCTAATCGAGTAACAAGGCGCGGTGTCGCTTGACGGGCAACCGGACGGCGAGACGTTCCATCGCGGAGGGCGTCGGCGGCCGAAGCTATCCAACTACGTGGAGCTCTTGCACCAGCTCCGTTCAGGGCGAAGGCCCCTGCGGCGCCGAGCCTCGGCTTGCGCCGACGCATGACCCGGTCGGCCTACGCCGGCCGTTGGCCGCAGGCCCAAAGATTCGAAATTTAGTTTAAGGCGGCAGGTAGTTACAACCTGCCGTAAATGGCCATACCAGGGGCTGGGGTAGGGGGCTAGCGTTTTCGACTCAACACATCTTCGATGACCTGACGCATCGTTGCGGCATCCAGATCCTTCTTATCCAGAAAAGCCTCGGCCCCTGCTTCCAGCCCCAGACGGCGAAACTCGCGATCCGGGTATGCGCTGATGAGAATCACCCGCGTCTGTGGAGCCAGAGCCTTGACCCGTCGCGTGCACTGAATCCCATCTCCCGCGTTCAACAACACATCAATCAAAGCCAGGTCCGGCGCGACCTGGCGGGCAAAGCGTCCGGCCTCGCCGCAGTCCTCGGCCTCGTAGATCAACGCTTCGGGACAGACCTTGCCGATCATGCGTTTGAGCTGGCTGCGATACCGCTCACTGTCGTCCACCACCAGCACGCTCAGACGCGCGTTCGTCGCTGCCTCCGGTGACTCGTGCGCCGCTTCCTGTCCCGAAATCGCCAGCAACTCTGGATGGCGCAACGCGAATTGATAAGCCTCTAGCCGACTGCTCACCCCTAACACGCGATACAGCGCGGTCAGGTGATTTTCAATCGTCTTCACGCTCAACTCCATCTCCTGCGCCATGTGTCGGTTATCGTACCCCTGGGCCAACAAACGCAACAGCTCACGCTGACGCCGCGTCAGGCTCACCGGCCCGGAACCTTTTTGCCGAGTGGGACCGCTTTGCACCAACTTACCTATCAGCGGCCCGGAGATCCACGTCTCTCCTGCCATCACCCGCTGCGCTGCCAGTTGCAAATCGGCCAGCGGCTGATCTTTCAAGTGATACCCATGCACACCGGCAGAGAGCAACCCAACCACATACGCCTGATCATCATAGGCGCTCACCACCAGAATCTTCAACTGGGGATACTGTGTGCGGATCTGATGAATCGCTGCAATCGGGTCGAACTGCGGCATAGCCACGTCCATCACCAGCAAATCGGGCTGCCAGCGCTCCAAAGCTGCGAATAATTCCGGCCCGTTACTCGCTTCCCCTACGATTTCAAAGCCGGCAATATTGCTCAGAGCGCCGCGCAGCCCTGCGCGTACAATCGCATGATCATCGGCCAATACAACCCGTGTGCTATGCATAGCCATCGCTTACATTTATACCACACTACCGGTAACTGTCTACAACAACCCTCCTCTGAGACCGCGGACGTCCCGTCCGCCTCGGAGGGCTTATGGTAGCCCTTGCACCGGACTGCATAATCCGCAGATTCGGCTATAATAAAACCACCCTGTTTAGAGCAAGACTGCAAAACCAGAAGAGGACATAAACACACATGGAAACCATACTCCTACCCTGGATTGTGGGCGCGAGCCTGCTGCTCATCTTTGCTGCCGTTTGGGTTATCCGGCTCGAACAGCGCTTCCATGCCCTGGAGCGCCGTTACCAGCGTCTCCTTGCCCTGGCCCAAGAAGCGGAAACTACCCAGGGCGGCCTGGCCCTGCGCAAACTCCAGGACCATGGCGACCGGCTGGACACCCTGGAAGCCCAAATCCAAACCCTGCAGCGTGCCCTGCCGCATACCCTGCGTGGTCATGGCCTGGTCCGCTACAACGCCTTCAACGACATCGGCGGCGACCAGAGCTTCTCCATCGCCTTAACCGACGAAAACGGTGCCGGTATCATTATCTCCGGCCTGCAGGGCCGCGAGGACCTGCACCTCTACGCCAAGCCCCTCCAGGCCTGGCGCTCCACCTACACCCTCAGCGCCGAGGAACAACGCGCCCTGGCCCTGGCGCGTCTGATGGTCGAACATCGCGAATAGACATTTTAACTCAGGAGGTCATCATGTTCGGACGTGAAAAACCCAAACCAGAACCCCAGCCAGCCGAAGAAGCCCGGCAAGTCCCGCAGATCGAATCCGTGATCGGCCCCAAAACCCACATCAAAGGCGAAATCCAGGGCGATGGTGGCCTGCGCATCGAAGGCGTTGTCGAAGGGACCATCACCCTCACCGGCAACCTCATCATCACCGAAACCGCCAAAGTCTTTGCCGAAATCAAAGCCAACGCCATCTCCATCAGCGGCGCCGTCGTCGGCAACATCTCCGCCAACCGCGTTGAAATCCTGGAAACCGGGCGCCTCTGGGGCGACGTTATGACCCGGCACCTGGTCACCGCCGAAGGCTCCTACTTCGACGGGCGCTCCGGCATGCTGCAGAAAGTCCAGCCCCCGCAACTGGAGGCCCAGCGTCCCAAAAACGCGCCCAAACCCGCCGAACCCGAACCTCCCGCCGCGGAGAAATAACCCATGCAACGCCGTCCCGGTTGCCTGATTGGTCTGCTGGAACTCTTCCTGGTTCGGCGCGTCTACAACTGGCTCCAGGACACCATCGGCTTCGGCTCCGGTTCCTGTGCTGGCGTAGGCTGCGGTGTCATCCTGCTCATCCTGCTGCTCCTGTTCACCTGCTCCATCTGCGCTGGCACGGACTGGTTCCGGCTTTGGTAAACCGCAGCACGGCGGGGTATGCCCGCCGTGCTGGATTATTTGGG